>NZ_JBNNVR010000003.1:0-148659 GCF_050280645.1 Pseudomonas sp. NPDC089554 | reverse complement strand
GCTGCGCACGCCAGCCGAGCAGGCGCAGGGTCTGGGCATGGGTGTCCGGCAGGTGCTGCTGGACCAGGCCACGCAGCAGCAGTGGACCCGCAGCGGCACCTTGCAGGAAGCGGTGTCGAACAAGCTCGCCGAATGGCTCGACTCGGGCCTGCAAGAGTGGGACATCTCCCGCGATGCACCGTATTTCGGCTTCGAGATTCCCGGCGAGCCGGGCAAGTACTTCTATGTGTGGCTGGACGCGCCGATCGGCTACATGGCCAGCTTCAAGAACCTCTGCGCACGCCGCCCGGAGCTGGACTTCGACGCCTTCTGGAAGCCTGACTCCAGCGCCGAGCTGTACCACTTCATCGGCAAGGACATCGTCAACTTCCACGCCCTGTTCTGGCCAGCCATGCTCGAAGGTGCGGGTTTCCGTAAGCCGACCGCAGTCAACGTGCACGGCTACCTGACCGTCAATGGCGCGAAGATGTCCAAGTCGCGCGGTACCTTCATCAAGGCCCGCACCTACCTGGACCACCTGCAGCCGGAGTACCTGCGCTACTACTACGCCTCCAAGCTGGGCCGTGGGGTAGACGACCTGGACCTGAACCTCGAAGACTTCGTGCAGAAGGTCAACTCCGACCTGGTCGGCAAGGTGGTGAACATCGCCAGCCGCTGCGCAGGCTTCATCCACAAGGGCAACGACGGCGTGCTGGTAGTCGGCGATGCTGCGCCGGAGCTGACCGAGGCCTTCCGCGTCGCCGCACCGTCGATTGCCGAAGCCTACGAAGCCCGTGATTTCTCCCGCGCCATGCGCGAGATCATGGCCCTGGCCGACCGTGCCAACGCCTGGATCGCCGACAAGGCGCCGTGGGCCCTGGCCAAGCAGGAAGGCAAGCAGGACGAGGTGCAGGCCATCTGCGCCCAGGGCGTCAACCTGTTCCGCCAGCTGGTGATCTTCCTGAAACCCGTGCTGCCGGTGCTGGCAGCCGATGCCGAAGCCTTCCTCAACGTCACCCCGCTGACCTGGAACGACCTGGGCTCGCGCCTGGAAAACCACCAGCTGAACCCGTTCAAGGCCCTGATGAGCCGCATCGAGCCGGCCAAGGTCGAAGCCATGGTCGCTGCCAGCAAGGAAGACCTGGCCGCCAGCCAGGACGCCAAGCCCACCGGCAACGGCGAGCTGGCCAAGGACCCGCTGTCGCCGGAAGTCGAGTTCGACACCTTCGCCGCCGTCGACCTGCGCGTGGCGCTGATCGTCAAGGCCGAGGCCGTGGAGGGGGCCGACAAGCTGCTGCGCCTGACCCTGGACATCGGTGACGAGCGTCGCAACGTGTTCTCCGGCATCAAGTCGGCCTACCCCGACCCGGCCCAGCTGGAAGGTCGGCTGACCATGATGGTGGCCAACCTCAAGCCTCGCAAGATGCGCTTCGGCGTGTCCGAAGGCATGGTCATGGCGGCCGGCCCTGGCGGCGAGGAAATCTACCTGCTCAGCCCCGACAGCGGCGCCAAGCCAGGCCAACGCATCAAATAATGCCTGTCACTGCCCCGGCCCTTGGCCGGGGCATTTGCATCCCCCGCCTGCTGCACGATAATCAGCGCACCTTTCGCCCTTCGGCACCTTCATGAGCGACTTCGTCCTGGTACTGGTCAGCGCCGCGCTGGTCAACCACCTGATGCTGCACAGCGCACCGGTCAGCCGTATCCGGGTGCATGTGCTGGGCTTGTGCAGCGCCTTGTCGATGCTGGTCGCGCTGCCCGTGGCGGCGCGCTTGCCGCAGGCTTCGGGGCTGGAGCTGCTGGTTGCCCTGCCCTTGCTGGCAGCGTTGGCCGGGGGCATACCGGCGCTGCTTGCAAAGCTGCGTCCCGAATGGCCGCTGTCGGGGGTACAGCCGCTGCTGCTGGGCAATGTGGCGGTGCTAGGCTTGTTCCTGCAACGGGCCAACGAGGTCAGCACTTGGGGGACGGCGCTGGCCTGGGGCCTGTTCGCCGGTGCCGGGTTCTGGCTGGCGTTGGCGCTGTTCCACGACCTGCGCCAGCGCAGCGACCACCCCGACCTTGCGCTGGCCCTGCGTGGCCTGCCTATCGAGCTGATCGCTGCCGGGGTGATGGCCATGGCCTTTTCCGGCCTCAATGGACTGTTCGCACAATGAACCTGATTCAACCTCACGATGCCAACGCCTGAGCTACGCCAGCGCCAAACCATGGGCTTGGTGCTACTGGCCTGCGTACCTGGCCAGCTGGCGCTGCTGTGGTTTCACGGCTGGGGCGTGCTGTTCAACCTGCTGGCCTGTACCCTCGCGGCCGCCGCTTGCGAAGCGGCGCTACTGCGCTTGCGGGACCTCCCGGTTGGCCCATCGTTGAACGACGGCAGCGCCCTGATCAGCGCCGTGCTGCTGGCCATCGCCCTGCCCAGCCACGCCCCCTGGTGGCTGCCGGTGACGGCCTCGGTGGTGGCCATCGGTCTCGGCAAGCAGGCCTTCGGCGGTGTTGGCCGCAATCCGTTCAACCCGGCCATGGTCGGCTATGCCTTCGTGCTGCTGAGCTTCCCGTTGCAGATGACCCACTGGCCGGGTGCCTCGCCAGGGCTGTCAGACACCGTCAGCCTGCTGTTCGGGGGCGAAACGCCGATAGATGCCTGGGCGCAGCCCACCCTACTCGATGGCCTGCGCCACAACCGTAGCCTGACCATGGACGAACTGTTTGCCGGACATCCCGGTTTCGGCGCAGTGGGTGGGCGCGCCAGCGAGTGGGTGAATGCCGCCTTCCTGCTGGGTGGGTTGTTCCTGTTGCAACGCAGGGTATTTAGCTGGCACGCACCGGTCGGCCTGCTGGCAGGGCTGTTCGTGTTCAGCCTGCTGGGCTGGAATGGCTCGGGCTCCGACTCCCATGGCTCGCCATTACTGCACCTGTTCAGCGGCTCGACCATGCTCGCGGCGTTCTTCATTGCCACGGAACCTGTGTCCGGCCCCAGGCTGCCCCTGGCCAGGCTGCTGTTCGGCCTCGGCGTTGGCGCATTGATCTACCTGATTCGTACTTGGGGCAGTTACCCAGATGGCACGGCCTTCGCCATCCTGCTGATGAACCTGGGCGTGCCTGCGCTGGACCGCCTGGCATTGCGCCGCCAGCAGGCCGCGCCATGAAGCCTGCCCTCCTGGCATCGGTGATCGGGCTGGCGCTCGCGGCCACGCTGGCCTGTTGGTACTGGACCGCCGCCCCTATCGCCGAGGCCGAACGTCAGTTGGAGCGCCAACAATGGCTGGCAGCGCTGCCCGCCGGCAGCTATGACAACGACCCTCTGCTCGCACCATTACCCATCGCAGGTAGCAAGCTGGCCCACAGCCAGTTGCTGTCGGCCTATCGCGCAACCCTGGCAGGCAAGCCCGTCGCAGTGCTGCTGCGCAGCCAGGCCCAGGGTTATGCAGGCCCGATCCAGCTGGCAATTGCCATCGACAGCACCGGGCGCCTGGCCGGCATACGTGTGCTAGCGCAACACGAAACGCCGGGGCTTGGCGGACAACTGGCCGAGCCGCAGCGACACTGGCTGGAGCAGTTCAGCCAGCGCGACGTGAATGCCCACTGGGCGCTGAAGCGCGACCAGGGCGATTTCGACCAACTGGCAGGCGCGACAGTCACCTCCCGCGGTGTGATCGACGCGCTGCAAGACGCCCTGCGCTACTTCGATATGCATCGCCACACCTTGCTACAGGCCTCCCACGATGACTAGGTTCTGGCTGTTCGGCACCTCTCTGGCGCCCCTGCTCGGTGCAACCGGCAACCTCGCGCAAGGTATAGCCCTCGGGCTATGCGCTGTTGGCCTGCTGCTGTGCCACCAGGCATTGATGGCCCCACTGCGCCAAGCCCTGCAAGGCCCCCTGCGCCTCGTCGCAAGCCTGGCCATTGCCGCAGCACTCGCCACTTGCCTGCAATTGGCCTTGCGCGCCTGGGCCTTGCCCGTCGCGCTCTCCCTCGGACACTACCCCGCCTTGCTGTGCCTGTACTGCGTGGCCGCAGACAGCCACCTGCCCGCCAGCCGCCGCTGGCGCGCACTGGTCCTGCACCTGGCGGGGCTGATGACCCTGTGCCTGGTGCTCGGTGCCTGTCGCCAGGGCCTGGCCCAGGTGGCCAACCTGCACCTCGCGAGCCTGGCACCCGGCGCATTGATGCTGCTAGGCCTGCTGTTGGCCTTGTACAATCGCCTGCGTCCGGGCACTGCCCCCTCTCGCCGTCAAGGAACGCTTTGAGCTCATGAATGCTGCCAAACGCCTGGAGATCTTTCGCAGGCTGCACGAAGACAACCCCGACCCGAAGACCGAACTTGCCTACAGCACCCCGTTCGAACTGCTGATTGCAGTAATCCTCTCGGCCCAAGCCACCGACGTGGGTGTCAACAAAGCCACCGCTCGCCTGTACCCGGTCGCCAATACACCCGAGGCGATCTACGCCCTGGGCGTCGAAGGGCTCAGCGAGTACATCAAGACCATTGGCCTCTATAACAGCAAGGCCAAGAACGTCATCGAGACCTGCCGCCTGCTGATCGAACTGCACGGCAGCGAAGTGCCGCAGGACCGCGAGGCCCTCGAAGCGCTTCCGGGCGTGGGCCGCAAGACCGCCAATGTGGTGCTCAACACCGCCTTCCGGCAATTGGCGATGGCCGTGGACACGCATATCTTCCGGGTCAGCAACCGTACCGGCATTGCGCCGGGCAAGAACGTCCTGGAAGTGGAAAAGAAGCTGCTCAAGTTCGTGCCCAAGGACTACCTGCTCGACGCGCACCATTGGTTGATCCTGCATGGCCGCTATGTTTGCCAGGCACGCAAGCCACGTTGTGGGAGCTGTCGGATAGAAGACTTGTGCGAGTACAAGCAAAAAACATCGGACGATTGAAGCAATAGAGAAAAACCAGCAAATACGATTGAAAAAATCTTTTTTACCAGGCTCAGGATTCTCGCTATAAGGACGGCCAATGGCCCTTTGGCTTGGAGTGACTCATGAGCATTGATACGGATGAGATGATCGACGACAACGTCGCTGCGCAAGACGAAGACGAGCCCCGCGTGGAACCCGCGAAGACCAACCTGAGCAAGCGCCGCACCATTGACAATCTTCTGGAAGAACGACGCCTGCAGAAACAGCTGGCCGATTACGATTTCGACCTGTAAGCACGCATACCGCCCTGTAAAAAGCCTCCCTTGCGGAGGCTTTTTCGTTTCAGGCGAGCCCGTGACGTTGGGCCAACTCGATCAGGTCGACCAGTGAACGAGCATTGAGCTTGAGCAGCAGGCGCGTCTTGTAGGTACTGACCGTCTTGTTACTGAGGAACATGCTGTCGGCGATTTCCTTGTTGGTGCGGCCTCGCGCCAATTGCTGCAGCACCATCATCTCCCGGCCGGACAAGCGCTCGACCATTTCCGTCTCACTACCGCTACCCACTCCACCTCGTGTCTTGTGCAATGCCTGGTTGGGGAAATAGCTGTAACCGGAAAGCACTGCTTTTATTGCACTGAGCAACTCGGTCAGTTCCTGCTGCTTGCACACATAACCGGCAGCCCCCGATTGCATGCAACGCATGGAAAAATGCCCAGGCGCCTGGGACGTCAACACCAGCACCTTGGTACCGGGGCTTGCCGCTGTCATGCGAGCAATGACTTCGAGCCCATCCAGCTTGGGGATGCCGATGTCCAGCACGACGATATCCGGCAAGTACTCTCTTGTAAGTTGCAGCGCATCCACACCATTGTCGGTTTCCGACACCACTTCATAGCCATGCCGTTCCATCAGCATGCGTACGGCCAAGCGAATGACCGGATGATCATCCACGATAAGCACTTTATTCATGGGATATCCATTGATCCGTTATTCTAGTTGTGACGCGCCAAGATACCCGAGCGAATCGTTTCATTGCGCGGCTATTCCCTAGCCACACACACGCAAAGAAGGACCCTACGCAAAAAAGAGAAACTTCCTACATTCAACTTTTCAATAAAAGCCACCAGCGCGTTATACGCATGTGCAGGTGAACGCTAGCATCCTGCGCGGCCCGTCTCCAAGTTGGGAAAATACTCACCTGGCGCCGGATTTTTCTTCACGCGATACTGGAAACCCTTAATCAGATGCGCGCTGTACAGACACAGCAATCTCCAGGGGAAATCACCTACCTTTCACCCCACAGTGAAACGCTATACAGATGCGGATAACCACAAACAGGTGACCCGCATGAAAAGCGACGACCCCATCAGCCCCCTGACCATCATCGCTATTTTCGCAGGCATCATCGAAGCCTCGGCGCTCGCCTCCTTGCCCTTTCTGAGCGAAAAGAGCCAAAGCATCTACACATGGTTCCTGGTGGCCTTTCCGTTTTTCCTCACGGTATTGTTCTTCCTGACCTTGAACTTCAACTACGCGTCGCTCTACAAACCCATCCAGGCAGAGCCGCAAGCCGGCCGCCCCAGGAGCACGCGCGCTACGGCCTGGGGTCAACAGCGAGTCGAAGGGGGGCCAAGTACGAGTGCGAACGAATCGCCGAATGTCGTGACCATTGCGCTATCGGGGCCGGAAACCCGGAAAACCATCGAACAGCATGTATTGCGTATCGTCACGCAACCTTCCGAACACATGCACAGCTGGGTGCTCTACAACCTGGACTGCCGCACCTGCGTGAACCTTTCGGTGCGGCCACTTGAAGAGAACGAGGGCCCTTGTCCGGCTTCCCCTCCCTAGCGCCTGGCCCTAGGGTTTCGCCCATAAAAAAACCCGGCATTGGCCGGGTTTTTTACGGTGCAGAACCGATCAGAGCAGCGAGCGGCCCTTGTTCGCGGCGATACGCATGCGCAACGCGTTGAGCTTGATGAAGCCTGCGGCATCGGCCTGGTTGTAGGCACCGCCATCTTCCTCGAAGGTCGCGATGTTGGCATCGAACAGCGAATCGTCCGACTTGCGGCCAACGACGGTGACATTGCCCTTGTACAGTTTCAGGCGGACCACACCGTTCACACTGGCCTGCGAGGCGTCGATCATCTGCTGCAGCATCAGACGCTCCGGGCTCCACCAGTAGCCGGTGTAGATCAGGCTGGCGTACTTGGGCATCAGCTCATCCTTGAGGTGAGCGACTTCACGGTCGAGGGTGATCGACTCGATGGCACGGTGGGCGCGCAGCATGATGGTGCCGCCAGGGGTCTCGTAGCAGCCGCGCGACTTCATGCCGACATAGCGGTTCTCGACGATGTCCAGGCGGCCGATGCCGTTGGCACCACCGATGCGGTTCAGGTCGGCCAGCACAGTGGCTGGGCTCTTCTCGACGCCGTCGATGGCGACGATGTCACCGTTGCGGTAGGTCAGCTCGATGTAGGTAGCCTGGTCCGGGGCGTTCTCCGGGGAGACGCTCCAACGCCACATGTCTTCTTCGTGCTCGGTCCAGGTATCTTCCAGCACACCGCCTTCGTAGGAAATGTGCAGCAGGTTGGCGTCCATCGAGTACGGCGACTTCTTCTTGCCGTGGCGCTCGATCGGGATACCGTGCTTCTCGGCATAGTCCATCAGCTTTTCGCGGGACAGCAGGTCCCACTCACGCCAGGGTGCGATGACCTTGACGCCCGGCTTGAGTGCGTAGGCGCCCAGCTCGAAACGAACCTGGTCGTTACCTTTGCCGGTAGCGCCGTGGGAAATGGCGTCGGCGCCGGTTTCGTTGGCGATCTCGATCAGGCGCTTGGCGATCAGCGGACGGGCGATGGAAGTACCCAGCAGGTACTCGCCCTCGTAGACGGTGTTGGCGCGGAACATCGGGAAGACGAAATCACGCACGAATTCTTCGCGCAGGTCATCGATGTAGATTTCCTTGACGCCCATTGCCTGCGCCTTGGCGCGGGCCGGCTCGACCTCTTCGCCCTGGCCCAGGTCAGCGGTGAAGGTCACCACTTCGCAGTTGTAGGTGTCTTGCAGCCACTTGAGAATCACCGAAGTATCAAGGCCGCCGGAATACGCCAATACGACCTTTTTTACGTCCGCCATGCCATCACTCCACGGGGTTGTACGGAAAGGGTCTGATTCTACCGGCCTCGCGGAAGAAATTACAGTGGGGCGACAGCTTGTGATGACAAAGCGACAGGAAATGTCGTGAGCGCGACCGTAGGTCGCACTCAGGCTTTTTTCGCGCCTGCTGGCGCGGCCGGCGCTGGGGCGGCGGGGGCAGGAGCCGTGGTGGCCGGGGCCGCTGCGGCAGGCTGGACGGGCGCTTGCGCAGGTTTTTCCACGGGCTTTTCAACCGGTGTCACGCGGTCGAGCTGGATGTTCACCCGACGGTTGCGCGCCCGGTTGGCCGCACTGTTGTTCTTGGCCAGGGGGTAGCGTTCGCCATGGAAGCGCACGGTGATCTGCTCGTCCGGCACGCCATGGGCCTTGAAGTAATCAGCGACCGCCAGTGCACGGCGGCGCGAGGCATCACGGTTGGTGAGGCGGTTGCCGCTGTTGTCGGCGTGGCCGTCGAGCTCGATGTGGTTCACCGACGGGTCGGCCTTCAGGTAGTCGAGGATCACATCCAGCTGCGCCCGCTGCGCACTGCTCAGGTCGAAGCCCGTGCCAGGGAAGCTGACCTGGGTCTGGCGAATCTGGTCATAGTTCATCGGCAGCAGCTTGCTGGCACATACCTGGTAGTCGGTGTAGGCCTTGGCGAAGCTGATCGGCAGCACACGCACTTCCATCAACCTGCCACCTTCACCGGTATGGTTGCGCACCACGGTACTGCGACCATCGAGCAGGCCATTGATCAAGCGGCTGGCCTGGCCCTGGGAAGAACTGAACAACACCCCATTACGGTTCATCCGCACCGCGCCGAGGTTGATGTCGCTACGCCCCGGCTGCCAAGGCGCAGCGGCCGCCAGCAGGATCGCCGAGCCGGCGCCCAGCGCGTTGCTGTCCGAACGCAGCTGGAATACCGGCTGCTCACCTGCGCGGCGCACGAACTGGCCACTGCCGAAACCGTCGATCGGCTGGATCAAACGGCATTCGAACTGGTCGCCTTCGACCTTCCAGGCGATGTTCTCCATGCGGGTCTGGAAAGTCAGTGCCCCGGCCGGCAGGCTGGCAAACAGGGTGAGCAGGGCTAGGTAACGCTGGCGCACGGGCGGCTCCACAGATTGTGACGGCTTACATCAAGGCTATCGGACGCTTGCAGGAAAACTTGATAGCCGTGCTCGGCACGGGCTTTTCCGGTAGCATTGCGGCTTGAGTTCGACCCGCCTGGAAACCCCAATGTCCGACCGCCTGACCCTCCTGCGCCCCGACGACTGGCACATCCATCTGCGCGATGGTGCCGTCCTGCAACACACCGTCGGCGACGTGGCGCGTACCTTCGCCCGCGCCATCATCATGCCCAACCTGGTGCCACCGGTGCGCAATGCCGCCGAGGCCAGCGCCTATCGTGAGCGCATCCTCGCCGCACGCCCCGCCGGCAGCCGCTTCGAGCCGTTGATGGTGCTGTACCTCACCGACCGCACCAGCCCTGAGGACATCCGCGCGGCCAAGGCCAGCGGCGTGGTGTACGCCGCCAAGCTGTACCCGGCCGGCGCCACCACCAACTCCGACTCGGGCGTGACCAGCATCGACAACATCTTCCCGGCGATCGAGGCCCTGGCCGAGACCGGCCTGCCGCTGCTGGTGCACGGTGAAGTGACCCGCGCGGAAATCGACGTGTTCGACCGCGAGAAGCGTTTCATCGACGAGCACATGCGCCGCCTGGTCGAGCGCTTCCCCACCCTGAAGGTGGTGTTCGAGCACATCACCACCAGCGATGCCGCGCAGTTCGTCAGCGAGGCCCCGGCCAACGTCGGCGCCACCATCACTGCCCAGCACCTGCTGTACAACCGCAATCACATGCTGGTGGGCGGTATTCGCCCGCACTACTACTGCCTGCCGATCCTCAAGCGCAACACCCACCAGGTGGCGCTGCTGGATGCCGCCACCAGTGGCAGCCCGAAGTTCTTCCTCGGCACCGACTCGGCGCCCCACGCCAAGCACGCCAAGGAAGCCGCCTGCGGTTGCGCCGGTTGCTACACCGCCTATGCCGCGATCGAGCTGTATGCCGAGGCGTTCGAGCAGCGCAATGCGCTAGACAAGCTGGAAGGCTTCGCCAGCCTCCACGGCCCGGCGTTCTATGGCCTGCCGGCCAACACCGACACCATCACCCTGGTGCGCGAAGAGTGGACCGCCCCCGAAAGCCTGCCCTTCGGCGACAACACCGTGATCCCGCTGCGCGCCGGTGAAAAACTGCGCTGGCGCCTGCTGGAGGACAACGCGTGAGCGAAGACCTCTACGACGACGAACAAGATGGCCCGGTAGGCAGCAGTTCGCGCCACCCCATGGCCGAACGCTTCCGTGGCTACCTGCCGGTAGTGGTGGACGTGGAGACCGGTGGCTTCAACAGCGCTACCGACGCCCTGCTGGAAATCGCCGCCGTCACCATCGGCATGGACGAAAAGGGCTTCCTGTTCCCGGAGCACACCTACTTCTACCGCGTCGAGCCATTCGAAGGCGCCAACATCGAAGCGGCAGCCCTGGAGTTCACCGGCATCAAGCTGGACCACCCGCTGCGCATGGCGGTGAGCGAGGAAACCGCGCTTACCGACATCTTCCGCGGCGTACGCAAGGCCCTCAAGGCCAACGGCTGCAAGCGGGCGATCTTGGTCGGGCACAACAGCAGCTTCGACCTGGGCTTCCTCAACGCTGCGGTGGCGCGTACCGACCTCAAGCGCAATCCCTTCCACCCCTTCTCGAGCTTCGACACCGCCACCCTGGCCGGGCTCGCCTATGGCCAGACCGTGCTGGCACGTGCCTGCCAGAGCGCCGACATCGACTTCGACGGCCGTGAGGCGCATTCGGCGCGCTACGATACCGAGAAGACCGCCGAGCTGTTCTGCGGCATCGTCAACCGCTGGAAGGAAATGGGCGGCTGGCGCGACTTCGAAGATTGAGCGGTCACGTCGCACGCATAAAAAAACCGGCCACGAAGGCCGGTTTTTTTATGCGCTTGGCAATTACAGCTTGCCAGCGTTCTCGCTCAGGTAGGCAGCAACGCCTTCTGGCGAAGCGTTCATGCCCTTGTCGCCTTTCTTCCAGTTGGCCGGGCAGACTTCGCCATGCTCTTCGTGGAATTGCAGGGCGTCGACCAGACGCAGCAGTTCGTCCATGTTACGGCCCAGCGGCAGGTCGTTGATGATCTGCGAGCGAACCACACCGTTGGTGTCGATCAGGAAAGCGCCACGGAAGGCCACGCCGCCTTCGGACTCAACATCGTAGGCCTTGCAGATTTCGTGGGTCATGTCGGCAGCCAGGGTGTACTTGACCGGGCCGATGCCGCCGTTGTTGACCGGGGTGTTACGCCAGGCGTTGTGGGTGAAGTGCGAGTCGATCGACACGCCGATCACTTCCACGTTGCGTGCCTGGAAGTCAGGAATGCGATTGTCCAGGGCGATCAGCTCGGACGGGCAGACGAAGGTGAAGTCCAGTGGGTAGAAGAACACCAGGCCGTACTTGCCCTTGATGGCCGAAGCCAGGTTGAAGCTGTCGACGATTTCGCCATTGCCCAGCACAGCTGGCACGGTGAAGTCGGGGGCTTGTTTGCCAACGAGTACGCTCATTCGTTTCTCCTGAGGATGGTGAAAATGCGCTGCCGGGGAAAGCCTGCACCCGACACCAATAAAGGCCGACCATCATACACAGGTTCGCGTGACAGTCCGAATCCAACCACCGGTCGCTCAAGCACGCGGGTCTTGGAAAGAGTTTTGACAAGCATTCTCATTACCATTACTCTCCCCCCATCGACTCAACCAGCAATGGCCTGCCCTTATGTATGTGTGTCTCTGTGTCGGCGTGACCGATGGACAGATCCGCGATGCGATCTACGAAGGATGCTGCAGCTACAAGGAAGTCCGAACCGCCACCAATGTGGCCAGCCAATGTGGCAAATGCGCCTGCCTCGCGAAGCAGGTGGTTCGTGAAACCCTGACCGAACTTCAGGTCAGCCAGCAAGCTGCCCTGCCCTACCCCGCAGAATTCAACGCGGCGTAAAACAGCTATTCTCGAAGAACCGGACCTTGTGTCCGGTTTTTTTATGCCTGCAATTCAATAAGTTAGCGCCATAACGCGGTTCACAAACATTCTTATTCCTATTAAATTTCACTTATTATTCAATAACTTAGGTTTGACACTGGAAGTTGTCGGGCTCAAACTTCGCTGTATCGGCACACTTCTACAGGGCAGGAACCCGGCATGAAAGGCGACCTCAGCGTCATCAAGCATCTGAACACCATCCTCGGTAACGAGCTGGTCGCGATCAACCAGTACTTCCTGCACGCCCGCATGTACGAAGACTGGGGCCTGAACAAACTCGGCAAGCACGAGTACAAGGAATCCATCGACGAGATGAAGCACGCTGATAAAATCATCAAGCGTATTCTGTTCCTCGAAGGCATCCCCAACGTTCAGGACCTGGGCAAGCTGCTGATCGGCGAGCACACCAAGGAAATGCTCGAGTGCGACCTGAAGATCGAACAGAAAGGCTTGGTCGACCTCAAAGCGGCCATCGCCCACTGCGAGACTGCCGGCGACTTCGGTTCCCGCGAAATGCTCGAAGATATCCTCGAGTCCGAGGAAGAACACATTGACTGGCTGGAAACCCAGCTGGGCCTGATCGACAAGATCGGCATCGAGAACTACCTGCAATCGCAGATGGGCGAAGAGTAAGCAGCGCTTTTCCAGGCCCATGAAAAAGCCCCGCCTAGGCGGGGCTTTTTCATGGGCTCTGCAGCCGAATCAGGCTTCGGCAGCCTTGGCTGCGGCGTCCTTGATCAGGGTCTGCAGCTCGCCCTTCTCGAACATTTCCAGCACGATATCGCTACCGCCGACCAGCTCACCGGCCACCCACAGCTGTGGGAAGGTCGGCCAGTTGGCGTACTTGGGCAGGTTGGCGCGAATTTCCGGGTTCTGCAGGATGTCGACATAGGCGAACTTCTCACCACAACCCATCACAGCCTGCGAAGCGCGTGCCGAGAAGCCGCACTGCGGGGCATTCGGCGAGCCTTTCATGTAAAGCAGAATGGTGTTGTTGGCGATCTGCTCTTTGATTGTTTCGATGATATCCATGAAGCACCTCGGCTGAACTTTCCGACGCTAGTGTCGGCACGGTGACGCATTGTATCGGAAATACCGAGTGATGTGCTTGGTCATGTCGATCACGCCGCCTCCACCTCGACCGGTACGCCATTGAGCGCCGCGTTGCCTGATAACGCATCGCGCAGCCGTTCATCGGTCAGGTCGTTGGCACTGACGCCCGGCTGCGCGTGGGCGATCTGCATGCGCACACCTTGTCGCCCATGACCATAACCGTGCGGCAGGCTGACCACCCCCGGCATCACCTCCTCGCTGGCCTGCACCTGTACCTCCAGGCTGCCGGTACGCGAACGAATACGTACCCATTGTCCATCCTCCAACTGACGCTGCGTCATATCCTGGGGGTGCATCAACAACTGGTGCCGAGGCTTGCCTTTGACCAGGCGATGGAAGTTGTGCATCCAGGAATTGTTGCTGCGTACATGGCGACGGCCGATCAGCAGCAACTGATCCGCCGCGGGCGGCAGCTCCTTGGCCAGGCGCTGGAGGTCATCCAGCAACACCTGTGGCGCCGCCTCGACGGCCTGGCCGGAAGTACGCAGGCGCGCCGCCAGGTTAGGTTGCAGCGGCCCCAGGTCCAGGCCGTGAGGGTGCTGGTCGAGTACGCCCAGCGACAAGTCCCAGCTCGAGGCTTCGCCACGCGGCCCTTTGCGCAGGGCCAGGTCGATCATCTTTGCGGGAGGGATGGTCGGTTTCAGTTCCAGCTCGGCGCGCGCGGCGAAGGCCCGCGCCAGGCCGACGAAAATCTCCCAGTCATGCAGCGCGCCTTCAGGCTTGGCCAGGATCGCCCGGTTGAAACGGGTCACGTTACGCACAGCCAGCAGGTTAAAGGTGCTGTCGTAATGGTCGTTCTCCAGCGCCGAGGTGGATGGCAGTATCAGGTCGGCATGGCGGGTGGTTTCGTTGATGTACAGGTCAATGCTGAGCATGAACTCCAGCCCCTCCAGCGCCTGGTCGAGCTGGCGGCCGTTGGGGGTCGACAGCACCGGGTTGCCGGCCACGGTCACCAGGGCACGCACCTGCCCTTCGCCCTCGGTGAGCATTTCCTCGGCCAACGCCGCCACCGGCAACTCGCCGCCGTACTCGGGCAAGCCCGATACCCGGCTCTGCCATTGGTTGAAATGCCCACCCGAGAGGCTGGCCACCAAGTCAACGGCAGGCTCGGTGCACAACGCGCCGCCCACCCGATCAAGGTTACCGGTGACCAGGTTGAGCAATTGCACCAGCCAATGGCACAGGGTGCCGAAAGTTTGCGTGGACACGCCCATGCGCCCGTAACACACCGCACGCTTGGCGCGGGCGAAATCCCGGGCCAGTTGGCGTATGTCGCCACCATCGATGCCACACAGGCGACTCATCGACTCGGCAGTAAACGGCGCAATCGCCTCGCGCACCTGCTCCAGGCCATTGACCGGCAGGTGCGAGCCCTGGGCCAGGCCCTCGTCGAACAAGGTATTGAGCAGGCCACATAGCAACGCGGCATCGCCCCCTGGGCGGATGAACACATGCTGGTCGGCCATCGCCGCCGTCTCGCTGCGTCGCGGGTCGACCACTACCAGGCGGCCGCCTCGGGCGCGCAGGGCCTTCAGGCGTTTCTCCACATCCGGGACGGTCATGATGCTGCCGTTGGACGCCAGCGGGTTGCCGCCCAGGATCAGCATGAAGTCGGTGTGGTCGATGTCCGGAATCGGCAGCAACAGGCCATGACCGTACATCAGGTGGCTGGTGAGATGCTGGGGCAGTTGGTCGACCGAGGTGGCGGAGAAGCGGTTGCGGGTCTTGAGCAGGCCGAGGAAATAGTTGCTGTGGGTCATCAGGCCATAGTTGTGCACGCTCGGGTTGCCTTGGTAGACGGCAACGGCGTTACGGCCATGGGCCTGCTGGATGCTCCAGAGCCGCTCGGCGGCCAGGGCGAAGGCCTCGTCCCAGCCGATGGGCTCCCAATGCTCACCTACCCGGCGATGGGGTTGGCGCAGGCGGTCGGGGTCTTCCTGGATGTCTTGCAGCGCCACTGCCTTCGGGCAGATATGGCCACGGCTGAAGGGGTCTTGCGGGTCGCCCTTGATCGAGCTGATCGAAGCCCGCCCGTCGGGCTCATGGCTGACTTCGATGTTCAGGCCGCAAATGGCTTCGCACAGGTGACAGGCACGGTGATGCAGGATCTTGGTCATGGCCGCCTCTGCCTTGTTGTTATGGCGTTGTTGTGATGACGTGGTTCTGGAGCCTGGAACTATGCACCGGGCCAGGCAGCTGTACCACGCAGGTTCGCGGCGTGAATCCCACGACATCAGGCGGACGATTCGCGACACGAGGTTTGCCAAATCCCGGCCAAGCCGTGTAAAAACCCTGTAGAAAATAAAAAACAGCACACCCAGAAGGGTTTACGACACCCTTTGAAACAGGGCTGCTGTTTCCCCCCTTGGTTTGAGGCGACATTTAATTATAGTATTGCGCCTTTCCCTATTCCGTCCGCCCCGTGCGGCTTACGCCGCAGGTCACTCCCGTTGTCAAGAAAACCCATACGGTCGACCTGCAAAACGTTGCAGATAAGGTAGTCAATCATGAGCACCAGGCACTTTCTCTCCCTGCTGGATTTCACTGCTGACGAATTGCTCGGCGTGATCCGTCGAGGCATCGAGCTGAAGGACCTGCGCAACCGCGGCGTGCTGTTCGAGCCTTTGAAGAACCGCGTGCTGGGGATGATCTTCGAGAAATCTTCCACCCGTACCCGGGTGTCGTTCGAAGCCGGCATGATCCAACTCGGCGGCCAGTCCATCTTCCTGTCGCCGCGCGACACCCAGCTGGGCCGTGGCGAGCCGATCGCCGACAGCGCCATCGTCCTGTCGCGCATGGTCGATGCGGTGATGATCCGCACCCATGCCCACAGCACCCTCACCGAATTCGCCGCCCATTCGCGGGTGCCGCTGATCAACGGCCTGTCGGATGAATCGCACCCCTGCCAATTGCTGGCCGACATGCAGACCTTCCTCGAGCACCGAGGCAGCATTCAGGGCAAGACCGTGGCCTGGGTCGGCGATGGCTTCAACATGTGCAACTCCTACATCGAGGCAGCCCGGCAGTTCGACTTCCAGCTGCGCATCGCCTGCCCCGAGGGCTACGAGCCCGATGCGCGCTTCCTGGCCCTGGGCGGCGACCGCGTACAGCTGGTGCGCGACCCACGTGAAGCCGTGCGCGGCGCCCATCTTGTAACCACGGATGTCTGGACTTCCATGGGGCAGGAGGAGGAAACTGCTCGGCGCCTGGCGCACTTCGCGCCTTACCAGGTCACCCGCGAACTGCTTGACCTGGCGGCACCCGATGCCCTGTTCATGCACTGCCTGCCCGCCCACCGTGGCGAGGAAATCAGCCAGGACCTGCTCGACGACCCGCGTTCGGTCGCCTGGGACCAAGCTGAAAACCGCTTGCATGCACAGAAGGCGCTTCTGGAATTCCTTGTAGAACCGGCCTACCACCACGCATGAGTCAACCCCTACTGCTCAACCTGCGCGACCTCGCCTGCGGCTATGGCGAGCAGCGCATCGTCCAGAACCTCAACTTGCACCTCAACGCAGGCGACATCGGTTGCCTGCTGGGCTCCTCGGGGTGCGGCAAGACCACCACCCTGCGGGCCATTGCCGGCTTCGAGCCGGTGCACGAGGGCGAGATCCAACTGGCCGGCGAGGTCATCTCCCGCGCAGGCTTCACTCTGGCACCGGAAAAACGCCGCATCGGCATGGTGTTCCAGGACTACGCGCTGTTCCCGCACCTGACCGTGGCACAGAACATTGCCTTCGGCATCGGCAAGCACCCGCGCCAGGCCGAGGTGGTCGAGGAAATGCTCGCCCTGGTCAAGCTCGATGGCCTCGGTGGCCGCTACCCCCACGAGTTGTCCGGCGGCCAGCAGCAGCGTGTGGCCCTGGCCCGGGCACTGGCGCCAGAACCCCAGCTGCTGCTGCTCGACGAGCCGTTCTCCAACCTCGACGTCGAACTGCGCCGCCGCCTGAGCCATGAAGTGCGCGATATCCTCAAGAGCCGCGGCACCAGCGCGATCCTGGTGACCCATGACCAGGAAGAAGCCTTCGCCGTCAGCGACCATGTCGGGGTGTTCAAGGAAGGTCGACTGGAGCAGTGGGACACCCCCTACAACCTCTACCATGAACCGCAGACGCCTTTCGTGGCCAGCTTCATCGGCCAGGGTTACTTCATTCGGGGGCAGATGAGCAGCCATGAGGCGGTCAGCACCGAGCTGGGCGAGCTGCGCGGCAACCGCGCCTACAGCATGGCGCTGGGCAGTTCGGTAGACGTACTGCTGCGTCCGGACGACATCGTGCATGCACCGGACAGCGCGCTGCGTGCGCGTATCGTTGGCAAGAGCTTCCTCGGTGCATCCACCTTGTATCGGCTTGAACTCGGCACCGGCAGCCAGCTGGAGGCGATCTTCCCCAGCCATATCGACCACCAGGTCGGCCATGACGTCGGCATTGCCGTGGCGGCCGACCACCTGGTGCTGTTCCCGGTGCCAGGCAGTGTCGCTGCGCAGTTGTCACGCCAGGAAAGCGGGGTTCGCCGCTACAGTTCGGCGAACTGAGTCATCGCTGGGGCCGTTGTTCGGCCCCAGCGCATTTACCCCCGGCCGATATTGGCGAACGTGCCCTGGGTATGTTCGGCCAGCACCGCAGCCGCCAGCTCCACCTCAAGCCCGCGTCGTCCGGCGCTGACATGAATGCTTGCAAATTGCTGCGCCGACTCGTCGATGAAGGTGCGCAGGCGTTTCTTCTGCCCCAATGGGCTGATTCCCCCCACCAGGTAACCCGTGGCACGCTGCGCTGCCGCAGGGTCTGCCATCTCGCATTTCTTCACCCCCGCCGCGCTGGCCAGGGCCTTGAGGTCCAGGGTGCCGACCACCGGCACCACCGCCACCAGCAATTCGCCCTTCTCGCTGCTGGCCAGTAAGGTCTTGAACACCTGCTGCGGCTCTAGCCCAAGCTTTTCCGCCGCCTCCAAGCCATAGGACGCAGTCTTCGGATCGTGTTCGTAGCTGTGCACGCGGTGCTCGGCGCGCGCCTTCTTCAGCAGGTCCAATGCAGGGGTCATGTACGGTTCCAGTCGATGATTACTCGCACGCTACTGTAGGCCAAATGCCCTGTAGCCGGTACTGGAAACACGTCAGAACACGCTGGTCAGAATATGGCTGACCGTTCGGTTTCGATCTTTGACATCCGCGTTTCTTGTCTATATTTTTTCGATTGTGAATATAAACGCACACTGCCAGTGCCTATTTCCTACAAATCAGCCCGCTGCCCATGGGGATGCGCAGCGAGCGTTGTCGCTGAGAGGCCTGCGCCTCACAACAACAAGAAAGAGGTCATTGATGACGACTGCTGTACAACAACCCACCCTCGCCGGCCAATGCATGGCCGAGTTCCTGGGCACTGCCCTGTTCATTTTCTTCGGTACCGGCTGCGTCGCCGCCCTCAAGGTTGCAGGGGCCAGCTTCGGCCTCTGGGAAATCAGCATCATCTGGGGGGTCGGCGTCAGCATGGCGATCTACCTCAGCGCCGGCGTCTCCGGCGCCCACCTGAACCCCGCGGTCAGCATCGCCCTCGCCCTGTTCGCCGGCTTCGACAAGCGCAAGTTGCCCTTCTATATATTGGCCCAGGTCTGCGGGGCGTTCTGCGGCGCGGCGCTGGTGTATACCCTGTACAGCACCCTGTTCTTCGATTTCGAACAGGCCCACACCATGGTTCGTGGCAGCCAGGCCAGCCTCGAGCTGGCCTCGGTGTTCTCCACCTACCCTCACCCTGCGCTGTCGATCGCCCAGGCTTTCGCGGTGGAGATGGTTATCACCGCCATCCTGATGGCCGTGATCATGGCCCTTACCGACGACAACAACGGCCTGCCACGCGGCGCTACCGCCCCGCTGCTTATTGGCCTGCTGATCGCAGTGATCGGCAGTGCCATGGGCCCGCTGACCGGCTTCGCGATGAACCCGGCGCGTGATTTCGGGCCAAAGCTAATGACTTTTCTGGCCGGTTGGGGCGAAATCGCCTTCACTGGCGGACGCGATATCCCATATTTCCTGGTTCCACTGTTCGCTCCGATCCTCGGCGCCTGCCTGGGAGCAGCCATGTACCGCGGCCTGATCGCCCGCAACCTGCCCTCGACGCAGGAAGCTGGCGAACACGCGAACGACAATCCCCAGGGCGATACGCAAGTTTCCCGATGATCGGCCCTGACTCCCCTTTTCCTGCAAGGCAACGACCATGACAGACACCCAGGATAAGCACTACATCATCGCCCTGGACCAAGGTACTACCAGCTCCCGTGCGATTATCTTCGACCGCGACGCCAATGTGGTCGGCA
Organism: Pseudomonas sp. NPDC089554; assembly: GCF_050280645.1. Classification (NCBI taxonomy): domain Bacteria; kingdom Pseudomonadati; phylum Pseudomonadota; class Gammaproteobacteria; order Pseudomonadales; family Pseudomonadaceae; genus Pseudomonas; species Pseudomonas sp. NPDC089554. Next base: position 129,156 of record NZ_JBNNVR010000003.1, on the reverse strand, counting down.
CCTCGCAGCGCGAGTTCGCCCAGCACTACCCGCAAGCTGGCTGGGTCGAGCACGACCCGATGGAAATCTTCGCCACGCAAAGCGCGACCATGGTCGAGGCCCTGGCCCAGGCTGGCCTCAGCCATGCCCAGGTGGCCGCCATCGGCATTACCAACCAGCGCGAAACCACGGTGGTGTGGGACAAGGAAACCGGCCGCCCGGTGTACAACGCTATCGTCTGGCAGTGCCGTCGCAGCACCGAGATCTGCGCCCAGCTCAAGCGCGATGGCCACGAGGCGTACATCCGCGAGGCCACCGGCCTGGTGACCGACCCTTACTTCTCCGGCACCAAGCTCAAGTGGATCCTCGACAACGTCGAAGGCGCCCGAGCACGCGCCGAGCGCGGCGAGCTGCTGTTCGGCACCGTCGACAGCTGGCTGATCTGGAAATTCTCCGGTGGCAAGGTGCATGTCACCGACTACACCAACGCCTCGCGCACGCTGATGTTCAACATCCACAGCCTGCAATGGGATGAAAAGCTTCTGGAGATCCTCGGCATTCCCCGGCAGATGCTGCCCGAAGTGCGCGCCTCTTCCGAAGTCTATGGCCACACCAAGAGCGGCATCGCCATCGCCGGTATCGCCGGCGACCAGCAATCGGCGCTGTTCGGCCAGATGTGCGTGGAGCCTGGCCAGGCCAAGAACACCTACGGCACCGGCTGCTTCCTGCTGATGAACACCGGCGACAAGGCCGTGGCCTCCTCCCATGGCCTGCTCACCACCATCGCCTGTGGCCCGCGTGGTGAAGTGGCCTATGCCCTGGAAGGTGCGGTGTTCAATGGCGGCTCCACCGTGCAGTGGCTGCGTGACGAGCTGAAGATCGTCAACGACGCTCTCGACACCGAGTACTTTGCCAGCAAGGTCAAGGACAGCAACGGCGTCTACCTGGTACCAGCCTTCACCGGCCTCGGCGCCCCCTACTGGGACCCCTACGCCCGCGGCGCGCTGTTCGGCCTGACCCGCGGGGTGAAGGTCGACCACATCATCCGCGCCGCCCTGGAGTCGATCGCCTACCAGACCCGCGACGTGCTCGACGCCATGCAGCACGACTGCGGCCAACGCCTGACAGAGCTGCGCGTGGACGGCGGTGCGGTGGCCAACAACTTCCTCATGCAGTTCCAGGCCGACATCCTCGGCACCTGCGTCGAGCGCCCGAAAATGCGCGAGACCACGGCGCTGGGCGCCGCCTACCTGGCAGGCCTGGCGGTAGGTTTCTGGAGCGGCCTGGACGAGCTGCGCGACAAGGCGATCATCGAGCGCGAGTTCAGCCCGCAACTGGACGAAGCGAGCAAAGAAAAACTCTACGCCGGCTGGAAGAAGGCCATCGAGCGCACCCGCGACTGGGAAGCCCCCGAGAACTGACCCCGACTTTGTCGACCTCATCGCGGGGCAAGCCCGCGATGAGACTACTCGCACACTGGCCCTACCCTCCTTCCTACGGCATCATTGCAGCATTTTTCCGGCAGCCCCAAAGGACCGCCCATGAATCTGCCCCCCCGCCAACAACAAATCCTCGAACTGGTGCGTGAGCGTGGCTACGTCAGTATCGAAGAGATGGCCCAGCTGTTCGTCGTCACGCCGCAAACCATCCGCCGCGACATCAACCAGCTGGCCGAAGTGAACCTGCTGCGTCGCTACCATGGCGGCGCCGCCTATGACTCGAGCATCGAGAACACCGCCTACGCCATGCGCGCCGACCAGATGCGCGACGAGAAGCAGCGCATTGCCGAGGCCGTGGCCCGGCAGATACCCGACCACGCCTCGCTGTTCATCAACATCGGCACCACCACCGAGTCCATCGCCCGCGCGCTGCTCAACCACAACCACCTGAAGGTCATCACCAACAACCTGCACGTGGCTTCGATCCTCAGTGCCAAGGACGACTTCGAGGTGCTGGTGGCCGGCGGTACCGTGCGCCGCGATGGCGGCGTGGTGGGCCAGGCCAGCGTCGACTTCATCAGCCAGTTCAAGGTGGACTTCGCCGTGGTCGGCATCAGCGGCATCGATGAGGACGGCAGCCTGCTGGACTTCGATTACCAGGAAGTGCGGGTTTCCCAGGCGATCATCGCCAATGCCCGGCAAGTGATACTCGCTGCCGACTCGAGCAAGTTCGGCCGCAATGCCATGGTCCGCCTGGGCTCGATCAGCCTGATCGACTGCCTGGTGACCGACCAGGCCCCCACCCCCGCGCTGACCCAACTGCTGAACCAGCACAAGATTCGTCTGGACGTGGTCTGACACCTATCTGCACCGGCGCGGGTTACACCCGTGCCGCACAGCGCTTTATGTTCGTTAATGTTCATTTCCCTGTCACCTAATCAGCTTTTTCTATAAGGACTGACTGGCGACCGCCTTTCTATTGCGCTAACATTTTCGAAAACGAACATTGATGTTCATATTCGCTATGAATCGCCCCAGGAGGCCTTGCCCGTGTCCCAACCCACATCGTCCCAGCTGCCCCATGCCGACTGCTATGACCTTGCCGTGATCGGTGGCGGCATCAATGGCGTGGGTATCGCTGCCGATGCTGCCGGGCGCGGCCTGAAGGTGTTCCTTTGCGAAAAGGATGACCTGGCCCAGCACACCTCCTCGGCCAGCAGCAAGCTGATCCACGGCGGCCTGCGCTACCTGGAGCACTATGAATTCCGCCTGGTACGCGAAGCCCTGGCCGAGCGCGAAGTATTGCTGGCCAAGGCCCCGCACATCGTCAAGCCGATGCGCTTCGTGCTGCCCCACCGCCCGCACCTGCGCCCGGCCTGGATGATTCGCGCCGGCCTGTTCCTTTATGACCACCTGGGCAAGCGCAAGCGCCTGGGTGCTTCGCGTAGCCTGCGCTTCGGCCCGGGCAACCCACTCAAGCCAAGCATCACCCGCGGTTTCGAATATGCCGACTGCGCCGTCGACGATGCCCGCCTGGTAGTACTCAACGCCATGGCCGCGCGGGAAAAAGGCGCGCATATCCAGACTCGCACCCGTTGCCTGCGCGCCGAACGTGTAGATGGCGTCTGGGAGGTCGAGCTGCAACAAGCCGACGGCAGCTTGCGCACCATTCGCGCCCGCGCCCTGGTAAACGCCGCCGGCCCCTGGGTGGCCAGCTTCATCAAGAACGACCTCAAGCTCGACGCGCCCTATGGCATTCGCCTGATCCAGGGCAGCCACCTGATCGTGCCGCGCCTGTACGAAGGTGAACATGCCTACATTCTGCAGAACGAAGACCAACGCATCGTCTTCGCCATTCCCTACCTCGAGCGCTTCACCCTGATTGGCACCACCGACCGCGAATACAGCGGCGACCCGGCCAAGGTGGCGATCACCGAAACCGAAACCGACTACCTGCTCAAGGTGGTCAACGCGCACTTCAACCAGCAACTGGGCCGCGCCGACATCCTGCACACCTATTCTGGCGTGCGCCCGCTGTGCAACGACGAGTCCGACAACCCTTCTGCGGTCACCCGCGACTACACCCTGGCGTTGTCCGCCGATGCAGGCCAGGCGCCGCTGCTGTCGGTGTTCGGCGGCAAGCTGACCACCTACCGCAAGCTGGCCGAATCGGCCATGGACGAGCTCAAGCCGTACTTCACCCAGATGCGCGGCAGCTGGACCGCCAGCGCCCCACTGCCTGGGGGCGAGAGCATGACCGGCGTGCAGGCCCTGGTGGACGCAGTACTGGCCCGCCACGACTGGCTTGCGCCAGACATCGCCAAACGCTGGGTACTGACCTACGGCAGCCGCACCTGGCGCCTGCTCGACGGTGTACAGGGGCCGGACGACCTGGGCCAGGCCCTGGGTGGCGGGCTGTTCACCCGCGAGGTGGACTACCTGTGCGCCGAGGAATGGGCACTGGGTGCCGACGATATCCTCTGGCGTCGTACCAAACTGGGGCTGTTCCTGGGCACGGACCAGCAACAGGCGCTCATCGACTACCTGCAACGGGCCGAACTCAACCGGGCACGAGTTCGCGCGGCCTGACCGACACTGCAAATCAATGCGGGGCACATCCGTGGCAAATGAAAATCGCCCCGGATGTGCCCCGCATTCGTTTCTCGCCGCAGGCGGACATAGTCAAAAGCTACTAATCCATTCGGATTTCCGAACACCAATAAACAATCCGTTCGGAAAGGCGTACGCCAACTTTCAGAAAAAACACCTCAAAAAAAATAAAAACCCCGATATTCAAGGCGTTGACGTCATTTCCCCTGCTTGGCACGAGTCATGCTCTACACTGATCAGCCGAATGCACACCGCTTTATGTTGTGTTCGTTGAACGAAGAGTCCGCCAACGGCTCCATAAAAAAAACAAACGTCTGAGGAAAATTTGATGCGTATCGTTCGTCACCTGTTGGGCGCCACCATCGCGGCCGCCATCTTCGCTTCGCCAGTCATGGCCGAAGAGCTGACCGGCACCCTGAAGAAGATCAAGGATTCCGGCTCCATCACCCTGGGCCACCGTGACTCCTCCATTCCGTTTTCCTACCTGGCCGGTGGTTCTACCCCCGTCGGCTACTCCCATGACATCCAACTGGCCGTCGTCGCAGCCCTGAGCAAGCAACTGGGCAGCGAAGTCAAGCCTCGCTACAACCTGGTCACCTCCCAGACCCGTATCCCGCTGGTTCAGAACGGCACCGTCGACCTGGAGTGTGGTTCCACCACCAACAACGTCGAGCGCCAGCAGCAGGTCGGCTTCTCGGTGGGCATCTTCGAAGTCGGCACCCGTCTGCTGACCAAGGTCAAGGATGGCCAGCCATCCTACAAGGACTTCGCGGACCTGGCCGGCAAGAACGTCGTGACCACCGCCGGTACCACTTCCGAGCGCCTGCTCAAGGCGATGAACGCCGACAAGCAAATGAAGATGAACGTGATTTCCGCGAAGGACCACGGCGAAGCCTTCAACATGCTCGAAAGCGGCCGCGCCGTTGCCTTCATGATGGACGACGCCCTGCTGGCCGGTGAAATGGCCAAGGCCAAGAAGCCTACCGACTGGGTCATCACCGGTACTCCGCAGTCCTACGAGATCTACGGCTGCATGGTTCGCAAAGGTGACGATGCGTTCAAGAAAGCCGTGGACGACGCCATTGTCGGCCTCTACAAGTCGGGCGAGATCAACAAGATCTTCGACAAGTGGTTCCAGCAGCCGATCCCGCCAAAAGGCCTGAACCTGCAGTTCCCGATGAGCGACGAGCTGAAGAAACTGATCGCCGAACCGACCGACAAGGCTGCGGACGAGAAGAAGTCCTGATACCCCTGATCGTGGCCCGCACATGAATTAGCCGTGCGGGTCACTCGTTAGTGTCTAACCTTTAGCTCCGAGGGCACCAGGTGCCCTTGGATGCTGGAAGGTGCCCGTGAAACAACCGTCTGAGGGGAAATCCCGATGAATTACAACTGGGACTGGGGCGTGTTCTTCAAGTCCACCGGCGTGGGCAGCGAAATCTATCTGGACTGGTACATCACCGGCCTGGGCTGGACCATCGCCATCGCCATCATCGCCTGGATCATCGCATTGCTGCTGGGCTCGCTGCTCGGCGTCATGCGTACCGTGCCAAACCGCCTGGTGTCAGGGATTGCCACCGCTTACGTCGAACTGTTCCGCAACGTGCCGCTGCTGGTGCAGCTGTTCATCTGGTACTTCCTGGTACCGGACCTGCTGCCAGAAGGCCTGCAGGAGTGGTTCAAGCAGGACCTCCACCCGACCACCTCGGCACTGATCAGCGTGGTCATCTGCCTGGGCCTGTTCACCGCCGCGCGAGTCTGCGAGCAGGTGCGTACCGGTATCCAGGCGCTGCCCCGTGGCCAGGAAGCGGCCGGGCGTGCGATGGGCTTCAGCCTGCCGCAGATCTACATGAACGTACTGCTGCCGCAGGCCTACCGGATCATCATTCCGCCGCTCACCTCCGAATTTTTGAACGTGTTCAAGAACTCCTCGGTGGCCTCGTTGATCGGCCTGATGGAGCTGCTGGCCCAGACCAAGCAGACCGCCGAGTTCTCCGCCAACCTGTTCGAAGCCTTCACCCTGGCGACGCTGATCTACTTCACCTTGAACATGGGCCTGATGCTGTTCATGCGCATGATCGAGAAGAAAGTCGCGGTGCCTGGCCTGATCTCCGTGGGAGGTAAGTAATGGAGATGGATTTCAGCGAAATCATCCCCGCCCTGCCGGCCCTCTGGGAAGGCATGATCATGACCCTCAAGCTGATGGTCATGGGCGTCATCGGCGGTATCGCACTGGGTACCATCCTGGCCCTGATGCGCCTGTCGTCGAACAAGCTACTCGCCAACGTGGCCGGTGCCTACGTCAACTACTTCCGCTCGATCCCGCTGCTGCTGGTCATCACCTGGTTCTACCTGGCGGTGCCGTTCGTGCTGCGCTGGATCACCGGCGAAGACACCCCAGTGGGTGCGTTCACCTCCTGCGTCGTGGCCTTCATGATGTTCGAGGCGGCCTACTTCTGCGAAATCGTCCGTGCTGGCGTGCAGTCGATCTCCAAGGGCCAGATGGGCGCCGCCCAGGCCCTGGGCATGAGCTATGGCCAGTGCATGCGCCTGATCATCCTGCCCCAGGCGTTTCGCAAGATGACCCCGCTGCTGCTGCAGCAGAGCATCATCCTGTTCCAGGACACCTCGCTGGTCTACACCGTGGGCCTGGTCGACTTCCTCAACTCGGCCCGCGCCAACGGCGACATCATCGGACGCTCCCATGAGTTCCTGATCTTCGCCGGTGTCGTCTACTTCCTCATCAGCTTCTCTGCTTCGTGGCTCGTCAAGCGCCTGCAAAAAAGGATCGCCGTATGATTTCCATCAAGAACGTCAACAAGTGGTACGGGGACTTCCAGGTGCTGACCGACTGCAGCACCGAGGTCAAGAAAGGTGAAGTGGTGGTCGTGTGCGGGCCGTCCGGCTCGGGCAAGTCCACCCTGATCAAGTGCGTCAACGCGCTGGAGCCGTTCCAGAAGGGCGACATCGTGGTCGACGGTACCTCCATCGCCGACCCGAAGACCAACCTGCCGAAATTGCGCTCGCGCGTGGGCATGGTGTTCCAGCACTTCGAGCTGTTCCCGCACCTGACCATCACCGAGAACCTGACCATTGCCCAACGCAAGGTGCTCGGCCGCAGCGAAGCGGAAGCCACCAAGAAAGGCCTGGCCCTGCTCGAGCGCGTAGGCCTGAGCGCCCACGCCAAGAAGCACCCCGGCCAGCTCTCCGGCGGCCAGCAGCAGCGCGTGGCCATTGCCCGTGCGCTGTCGATGGACCCGATCGTCATGCTGTTCGACGAACCGACCTCGGCGCTGGACCCTGAAATGGTCAACGAAGTACTGGACGTGATGGTCGAGCTGGCCCACGAAGGCATGACCATGATGTGCGTGACCCACGAAATGGGCTTCGCCCGCAAGGTCGCCAACCGGGTGATCTTCATGGACAAAGGCAACATCATCGAGGACTGCCAGAAGGAAGACTTCTTCGGCAACCCTGAAGGCCGCCACGAACGTACCCAGCACTTCCTCAGCAAGATCCTGCAGCACTGATAGATGCCAGCCCCCTGCCCGGCCCCACCGGGCAGCGGGTGCTGGTCGTGACAAGGCCACTGTGATGAAATGCGATCATTCGCTCCTTTTGCCCACACAGCCTGCCGTGAAATCCCGCCTGATCCGCCAACTGTTCCTACCGCCACTGATCATCCTGCTGATGGTCGGCTTGGGGCTGGCTGGCTACATGGTCAGCGAAACCAACGGCATCCGCACCTTGAGCGAGAACGGCGAACGCCAGCTCGAGCTGCATGCGCGGACCGTGGAAAGCGAAATCAGCAAGTACACCTACCTGCCGAGCCTGCTGGAGCTGGAAGACAGCGTCTCGCAATTGCTCACCGACCCTGATGGCGCCTCGCGCCAGGTCGTCAACGAATACCTCGAGGGCCTCAACCGTCGCAGCCGCAGCCGCGCAATCTATGTCCTCGACACCAGCGGCCGGGTCCAGGCCACCAGCAACTGGCGCGATGTCGACTCCTACCTCGGCGAGGACCTGTCGTTCCGTGCCTATTTCCAGGACGCCGTGCGTGGCCAGCCTGGACGTTTCTATGGCATCGGCAGCACCACGGGCGAGCCCGGCTACTACCTGGCCCATGGCCTGGAAGAACACGGCAAGATCATTGGCGTGGCCGTCATCAAGGTACGCCTGGAAGCCCTGGAGGAACGCTGGCAACGCGCCCGCCTGGAAGCCTTCGTCAGCGACGAGAACGGCATCATCATTCTCTCCAGCGACCCGGCACGCCGGCTTAAATCGGTGCGCCCGCTGACCCCGCAAATCAAGGAAAACCTGGCGCGCAGCCTGCAGTACTACTGGTGGCCGCTCAACGAGCTGGAGCCCCTGGCCCGCGAGACCCTTGGCGACGGCGTGGAGAAACTGACCTTCCCGGCCAACAGCGAAACCGCCCCCGGCGAAGCCCGGGAAATGACCTACCTGGCCCAGACCCGCCGCCTGGCCGATACACCCTGGCACTTCACCCTGCTCACGCCACTGCAGGACCTGCGCCGCGAATCCATGGTGCAGGGCATCCTGGTCGGCGTGGCCTTCGCCTTGCTGGCGATCCTCGGCATCGCCTGGAACGAGCGGCGCAAGGTCATCGCCACGCGCCTGGCCGCCCGCGAGGCGCTGGAAGAAGCCAACAGCCAGCTGGAGCGACGCATCGCCGAGCGCACCGCCGACCTGCGCGCCAGCAACGAGCGGCTCAAGGGGCAGATCCGCGAGCGTCGGCACGCCGAGCAGACCCTGCGCCACGCCCAGGACGAGCTGGTGCAAGCCGGCAAACTCGCCGCCATCGGCCAGATGTCCACCAGCATCGCCCACGAACTGAACCAACCCCTGGCGGCCTTGCGTACGCTGTCGGGCAACACCGTGCGCTTCCTCGAGCGCGGCGCACTGGAAATCGCCAGTACCAACCTGCGCACCATGAACGACCTGATCGACCGCATGGGCCGCATCACTGCCAGCCTGCGCTCGTTCGCCAGGCGCGGCGACGACAGCGGCCAGGCCTCGCTGGCCAGCGCCGTGGACGCCAGCCTGCAAGTGCTGGGCAACCGCATCGCTGGCTGTCACCTGCAACTGCACAGCCAGTTCGACGACCAGCAACTGGCCATCGACCAGACCCGCCTGGAGCAGATTCTGGTCAACCTGATCGGCAACGCCCTCGACGCCATGGCCACCCAACCCATGCCGCAACTGTGGCTGGAAGGCGAGCATCTGGGGGACAAATACCGCCTGCGGGTGCGCGACAATGGCCACGGCATCGACGCCGAGGCACGCAAGCATCTGTTCGAGCCCTTCTTCACCACCAAGCCGGGCGAGCACGGCCTGGGCCTCGGCCTGACCCTGTCGGCCAGCCTGGCCACTGCCGCCAAGGGCACCCTGAACGTCGAGCACCCCGCTGCCGGCGGCACGGCCTTCGTATTGACCCTGCCCCTGGCCACGCCCACCACCGAATCGGCAGAGCGCCCATGACCCCAGCCCCCTTGACCGTACTGATCGTCGAAGATGACCCCCATGTGCTGCTCGGCTGCCAGCAGGCGCTGGCGCTCGAAGACATCGCCTGCGAAGGGGTCGGCAGTGCCGAACAGGCTCTGGAACGCATCGGCGATGATTTCGCCGGCATCGTCGTCAGTGATATCCGCCTGCCCGGCATGGACGGCCTGGAGCTGCTCGGCCGCCTCAAGGCCCGCGACCGCAGCCTGCCAGTGGTGCTGATCACCGGCCACGGCGATATCGACATGGCGGTCGGCGCCATGCGCAACGGCGCCTACGACTTCATGGAGAAACCCTTCTCGCCGGAGCGGCTGGTGGATGTGGTGCGCCGCGCCCTCGAACAGCGCGGGCTGTCCCGCGAGGTGTTCGCCCTGCGCCGCCAGTTGGCGGGCCAGAGCACGCTGGAGGGACGCATCATCGGCCGCTCGCCGGCCATGCAGAACCTGCGCGAACTGATCGCCAACGTCGCCGATACCTCGGCCAACGTGCTGATCGAAGGCGAGACCGGCACCGGCAAGGAACTGGTTGCCCGCTGCCTGCACGACTTCAGCCGGCGCCAGGGCCAACCGTTCGTGGCCCTGAACTGCGGTGGCCTGCCGGAAAACCTGTTCGAGAGCGAAATCTTCGGCCACGAGGACAAAGCCAGCCGCAAGTAATAATCCTGGATCGCCTTGTACTTGCCGTTGGCGCGGATCGCGTCGATAGCGGCGTTGATGCGGTCGGCGTTGGCCTTGTCACCCTTGCGCACGGCGATACCGACGCCGTCACCGAAGTACTTCACGTCGGTGAAGGACGGGCCGACGAAGGCGAAGCCCTTGCCAGCGTCGGTTTTCAGGAAACCGTCTTCCAGCAGGGTGGCGTCGGCCACGGTACCGTCCAGACGGCCAGCGGTGACGTCGAGGTAGATTTCGTTCTGGGTGCCGTAAGGTACGACGGTGGCGCCCTTAGGAGCCAGCACTTCCTTGGCGAAGCGGTCGTGGATCGAGCCGCGCTGCACGCCGATCTTCTTGCCCTTGAGCTCTGCCAGGCTGTCGCTCACGGTGACGCCTTCCTTCATCACCAGGCGCGCTGGAGTCAGGTAGTAGCGCTTGGTGAAATCGACCGATTTCTTGCGGTCTTCGGTGATCGACATGGACGACAGGATAGCGTCGATCTTGCGTACCTTCAGCGCCGGGATCAGGCCGTCGAACTCCTGTTCGACCCAGGTGCACTTGGTCTTCATCTCTTCGCACAGGGCGTTGCCGATGTCGTAGTCGAAGCCAGCGATGCTGCCATCGGGCTGCTTGAAGGCGAACGGTGGGTAGGCGGCTTCGATACCGATTTTCAACGGCTTCTCATCGGCCTGCGATACCAGGGAAAACACAGACAGCGCCAGGGCGCCAAGCAGTGCAAGCTTCTTCATCAGGTAACTCCATCGGTACGGGGCAATAATACGAGGCAGCCTGCAACAGCTGTCCGATATGCGAATGGGTACAACGCCAGCCGCGCAGGGTTCGACCAAGGTCGCAGACCACGAGCGAGTAGGTGGCATTTTAACGACAGCCCGGTAGTCGATATTTCTTCAAAGCGACAACTAGTTACAGAAGCACCTTGAACCGCGGTGGGCGATATTGACAGCGCCAGCAAAACATGCCAAGGCGCAAGGGAAAATAACCTTTAGCTGAAGCAATTAGCGGGCCTATTATTGGCAAAGCCTTGTAATCCGGCAAGTCCGACAGTGCAAGAGCAGAAAACCCTACAGGGCAAGCACCAAGAGAAGGCACCAGCTGTTCCCGAGCGCCCCGCTTTTGTGCGAAAGCGGTGACAGACAACGGTTACCGATGAATGTCGGTAACAGAATGCAAAAACCCCGCCGGTGAGGGCGGGGTCTTTGATTCCACAACGGGGCTAGCAGGTAGCCCAATGCTTCATCAGGCCGAAGCCAGGTTCATGGCCTTGTGGGTGTCGATCAGGTGCTGCACCACCCCTGGGTCGGCCAGGGTGGAGATATCGCCCAGTGCATCGTACTCGGCGGTTGCGATCTTGCGCAGGATACGCCGCATGATCTTGCCCGAGCGGGTTTTCGGCAGGCCGGGCGCCCACTGGATGACATCCGGCGAAGCGATCGGGCCGATTTCCTTGCGCACCCAGTTCTTCAGCTCCAGGCGCAATTGCTCGCTCGGCTCCTCGCCAGCATTGAGGGTCACGTACACATAGATGCCCTGCCCCTTGATGTCATGCGGCACACCCACCACCGCCGCCTCCGCGACCTTGGCATGAGCCACCATGGCGCTCTCGATCTCGGCGGTCCCCATGCGGTGCCCGGACACGTTGAGCACGTCGTCCACGCGGCCGGTGATCCAGTAGTAGCCATCTTCGTCGCGGCGCGCGCCGTCACCGGTGAAGTACATGCCACGGAAGGTCTTGAAGTAGGTGTCGACGAAGCGGTCGTGGTCGCCGTACAGCGAACGCGACTGGCCTGGCCAGGAATCGAGGATCACCAGGTTGCCCTCGGCGGCGCCTTCGATCAGGTTGCCCAGGTTGTCCACCAGCGCCGGCACCACGCCGAAGAACGGACGGGTCGCCGAACCTGGCTTGAGGCCGGTGGCGCCTGGCAGCGGGCTGATGAGGATGCCGCCAGTTTCGGTCTGCCACCAGGTGTCGACGATCGGGCAACGCTCCTTGCCGACGGTCTTGTAGTACCAGTTCCAGGCCTCGGGGTTGATCGGCTCGCCCACCGAACCCAGCAGGCGCAGGCTCGAACCGTCGGCACCTGCAACGGCGGCCTGACCTTCGGCCATCATCGCGCGAATCGCGGTTGGCGCGGTGTAGAGGATGTTGACCTGGTGCTTGTCGACGATCTTCGACACGCGGGTGATGTCCGGATAGTTCGGCACGCCTTCGAACAGCAAGGTGGTAGCGCCGTTGGCCAACGGGCCGTAGACGATGTAGCTGTGGCCAGTGACCCAACCAACGTCGGCGGTGCACCAGTAGACGTCACCTGGGCGGTAGTCGAACACCCGCTCATGGGTCAGCGAGGCGTAGACCAGGTAGCCGCCGGTGGTGTGCAGCACGCCCTTGGGCTTGCCGGTGGAGCCGGAGGTATACAGGATGAACAGCGCCTCCTCGGCGCCCATTTCCTTCGGCGCGCAGTGGCTGGCGGCGACCCTCATCAGGTCTTCGTACCAGATGTCGCGGTGCTGGTGCCAGGCGATATCACCACCGGTGCGCTTGCACACGATGATCTTCTGCACGCTGTTGGTTTCAGGGTTGGTCAGCGCCAGGTCGACGTTGGCCTTCAGCGGGGTGCGACGACCGCCGCGCACGCCTTCGTCGGCGGTGATGACGACCTTGGACTTGCAGTCGATGATCCGGCCAGCCAGGGCCTCGGGCGAGAAGCCACCGAACACCACCGAGTGGATCGCGCCGATACGGGCGCAGGCCAGCATGGCTACTACGGCTTCCGGGATCATCGGCATGTAGATGGTCACCACGTCGCCGCGGTGCACGTCCTGGCCACGCAAGGCGTTGGCGAACTTGCAGACCTGCTCGTGCAGCTCGCGGTAGGTGATGTTGCGGTGCTCGGAAGGGTCGTCGCCTTCCCAGATAATGGCGATCTGGTCGCCGCGTTCGGCCAAGTGGCGGTCAAGGCAGTTGTAGGAAACGTTCAGAGTGCCGTCGGCGAACCACTTGATATCGACGTGGTGGTCGTCGAAAGAGGTCTGCTTGACCTTGGTGAAGGGCTTGATCCAGTCGATACGCTGGGCCTGCTCGCGCCAGAAGCCGTCCGGGTTAACCACCGATTGCTGGTACATGGCCTTGTAGGTGGCCTCGTCGGTCAGGGTGGTAGCCGCAACCTCGGGACGAACGGGATACAGTGGAGCCGCACTCATCTGTGTTACCTCGGTGTAATAGTTGTTTTTGTATGGAACCGTTTTTAACTGCATCAGCGCGAACAAGGCCATTCGACGTTGGTAGTACCGACTCCCTCCCCGGCCCTGGCAAAATCACAAAAGGCTTCTAGATCGGGCCCTGTACTCGAATGAAGAATAGAGCGACAGGCATTCGCAGCGGGATTGTTACAGATTTTGTCAAAAGACCAAAAAACTTTATCAAAACCGCCTCTGTTTCATTGCCAGGCCCGCCCATAAAATTCATCTCGCCCACAACGGCACAATGATTAACTTCTTGTTACCCCCCACCACGGCAAGTTAATCCTCATCTAATCCAACCGCTGAAAACTGGATGTCACGCGGCGCCATAAGTGCCGCGCGCCCCTTCACGACCTTAGACAGGTAAATTGAAAATGAAAGCGTTACTGGCATTGGTACTTGGCAGTCTTTGCACCACGGCGTTCGCCGATGAAGTGGCCAAGGATGCCGAGCAGATTCCGGTCGAGCAATACACCTACTCGCAACACCTGGACATCGCCCGGGTGATCTCCATGAGCGAAGTGCCCAACGTCTGCGAGGTGGTCCCCGCCCGCATGACCTACGAGGATTCCAAGGGCCAGCGGCATGTTCTGAAGTACCGCGTGATGGGTAATGGCTGCTCCAACGGCTGATGTCGAGCGCCACTGCCGGCGCTGAACAGCAACCTCGCATTGGCCTCTTCGCGGGTAAACCCGCTCCCACAGGTTCACCGCTGATACTAAGAATGGCGCCGTACTTGTGGAAGCGGGTTTACCCGCAAAGAGGCCAGCATTAAAACCACAACTTTCAAGCGTTTACTCCGACGACTTGCCCAATGAATAATCCCTTAACTTATTGGCAATCGTGGTATGCGACACCCCCAGCCTTTTACCCAATGCCCGGCTGGTGGGAAATTCACTCATCAAACTTTCCAGCACCGCCTTTTCAAACCGCCCGACAATATCCGAAAGTTCGCCCTCCAGGGAAAATTCACCCAAGGGTTGGCGCACGCCATAATCCGGCAGACGAATATGTTCGCCCTTGACCACCCCGCCCTCGCATAACGAAACCGCCTGGAACAACACGTTCTCCAATTGCCGCACATTGCCCGGCCAGTGGTACTGCGACAGCTTATCCATCGCCGCCGGAGCCAAGCGTGGCAAGGCGCAACCGATCTGCCGGCTGGCCTGGTCGAGAAAATGCTGCACCAACCCGTCCAGGCCATCCATGCACTCGCGCAGCGGCGGGATATGCAGCGACAGCACGTTGAGCCGGTGGTAGAGGTCTTGTCGGAATTCGCCACGAGCGCACAGCTCGGAAAGGTCTACCTGGGTCGCGCAGATCACCCGCACATCCAGGTACACCTCTTCATCACTGCCGACCCGGCGGAAGCAGCCATCTTGCAGGAAGCGCAGCAGTTTCACCTGCAAGCGCGGGCTCATTTCGCCCACCCCATCGAGGAACAGCGTGCCGCCAGCAGTCAACTCCAGTAGCCCCAGCTTGCCTTCGGCTCGCGCGCCCTCGAACGCACCTGGGCCATAGCCGAACAGCTCGGTCTCGGCCATCGACTCCGGCAACCCCGCACAGTTGAGCGCCATCAGCGGCGCCTGGCCCCGTGGGCTGGCAAGGTGGCAGGCACGGGCAAGCAGTTCCTTGCCGGTGCCGGTCTCGCCCTCGATCAACAGCGGCGCATCCAATGGCGCCATGCGTCGCGCCTCGCGCACCACGGCGGCCATCACCCTGGAACTCTGGAAGATACTGTCGAAACCTCGCAGCTCCTGCTTGCGCACGTTGTAGATACGCTCGCCGATACGGTCTGCGCGATGCAGGGTAAGCACCGCGCCGGCCAGCGCTTCGCTATCGTCGTGCTCGGACTGCAATGGCGCGATATCGGCGAGGAATACATCGCCCTGCACCTTGATGCGCAGGCCATTGACCCGCGACTTGTTGGCCCGCACCAGTTCCGGCAGGTCGAAATCTTCGACATAGCGCGCCAGCGGCATGCCCGGCACCTCGTCCACCCGCACCCCGAGCAACTGAGCGGCGGCACGATTGGCGGCGACGATGCTGCCGCCCATGTCTACCGACAACACCGGGAACTCCAGGGCGCCAAGCAAGGCGTTGAGCTCCATGTGCCGACGCTCGCTGGGCATCAGGCCGACACGCTTGACACCGAAGACCCCGGCGATCGACTCGAACTTGGGCCGCAACGCCTGGAACTGCAGGTTCATCAGGTTGGGGCAATGCAGGTAGATGGCGTTGCCGTGGTCACCGCCCACCTCGCCGCGCAGCACGTTGATACCGTACTCCACCAAGAGGTTGAGGATGTCCCGCAGGATGCCAATGCGGTTTTGGCAATGCACTTTGATACGCATGGAAGGCCTCGACGCGGCCATATTTCTGATCGGCACGCGGAAAATTCGTAAAGAAAAGCTGACAAATCCATTATAACCAGCAGCTTGATAGCCGCGATTCTCCGGAACTTTGCCCACCTTGTAAAATTTTCGTTACGAAAATGAGCATAACGGCGGCTCCACAAGCCTGGCGCACGCGGTGCAAAACGATGGATGAAGGGATATTCCTAGGGCATGTCGTGTTCATAACAAGAAAGCCCTCATCAGGAGCGCCCCATGAAACAGACGCACTACGTGGCCCGTGAGCCCGATGCGCAAGGTTTTATCGACTACCCGCAGCAAGAGCATGCGGTGTGGAACACCCTGATCACCCGTCAGCTGAAAGTGATCGAAGGCCGGGCCTGCCAGGAGTATCTCGACGGTATCGAGCAGCTCAAGCTGCCCCACGACCGCATCCCGCAACTGGGCGAGATCAACAAGGTGCTGGGCGCCACCACCGGCTGGCAAGTTGCTCGCGTGCCGGCACTGATCCCCTTCCAGACCTTCTTCGAACTGCTGGCCAGCAAGCGCTTCCCGGTCGCCACTTTCATCCGCACCCCGGAGGAACTGGACTACCTGCAAGAGCCCGATATCTTTCACGAGATCTTCGGCCACTGCCCGCTGCTGACCAACCCATGGTTCGCCGAATTCACCCACACCTATGGCAAGCTGGGCCTGGCGGCGACCAAGGAAGAACGCGTGTACCTGGCGCGCCTGTACTGGATGACCATCGAGTTCGGCCTGATGGACACCCCACAGGGGCAGCGGATCTACGGCGGCGGCATCCTCTCTTCGCCGAAGGAAACCGTCTATTGCCTGTCCGGCGAACCTGAGCACCAGGCCTTCGACCCGATCGAGGCCATGCGCACGCCGTACCGCATCGACATCTTGCAGCCGTTGTATTTCGTACTGCCTGACCTCAAGCGTCTGTTCGATCTGGCCCATGAGGACATCATGGCCATGGTCCGCCAGGCCACGCAGTTGGGCCTGCACGCCCCGAAATTTCCACCCAAGGCGGCCTGAGCCGCCTTGCCGACAACAACTCGAACCGGAAAAACCCCCATGAATGCCTTGAACCAAGCCCATTGCGAAGCGTGCCGCGCCGACGCGCCGAAGGTGACCGACGAAGAACTGGCCGAGCTGATTCGCGAAATCCCCGATTGGGGCATCGAAGTACGCGACGGCCACATGGAGCTGGAGCGCGTATTCCTGTTCAAGAACTTCAAGCACGCCCTGGCCTTCACCAATGCCGTGGGCGAGATCGCCGAAGCCGAAGGCCATCACCCGGGCTTGCTGACCGAGTGGGGCAAGGTCACCGTGACCTGGTGGAGCCACTCGATCAAGGGCCTGCACCGCAACGATTTCATCATGTGCGCACGCACCGACGAGGTGGCCAAGACGGCCGACGGGCGTAAGTAATCCACTGACACGTCGCGTCGCCTTTTTCGCGGGCAAGCCCGCTCCTACAGATTATGCGCTGCCCTTGAGAACGGCGCGGTCCCTGTAGAAGCGGGCTTGCCCGCGAAGCATTCACCGCTGCTGCCTGTTCGATATCCGCCCGCAAAAACCGACAAACGCGGCGGAAAAATCACAAACTGTCATCCAGACTGCTGTATCCTGCCCCAGCTTTTCGAAGCCACCGAATGCGCCTAGCGCTGCCCTTTTACTCTCACTTGCGAGGAACGACGAGATGCATGAAATCCCGAATCTTCCCTTCCCAAGCCTGAAACCCGAAGAGCAAACCGTTGCCGCCCACGCCGCCGAGCCGGCACCTGCCCAGCAGGATGGTGACGATCAAACCAGCGCCGACCAGGAATAACCGCGCACACCAATGACAGTGTGAAAACGGCTGACCTGCGGGCTACCCCCGTCATCACGTTTTCACACCGCCCTGCCCCAGGTCGTATCACGCTACCCCCATTACCACGCTGCCTGCGCCCATCGTGCGACTCCCTTCAGAGGAGTACGCGCCATGCCATCACTTGCCCCCCTCATCGAAGCCATCACTTGGCAAGACATCGTGCTGGAAAGTGACGTTTCCGGCCCCCACGACCTGCCGACCTCGCTCAGCCTGCACTTCGACCGGGCCTTCGACCTGGACGACCGATTTCCCCAGCAGCTTCAGGACCACCAACTGCGCCAGAGGGTGCAACAGGCGCTGCAGAGCGAGAAAGCGACACGCTACCTGAATACCTTTCTAAAACGCCCAGCAGACGCCGCGATCAGCCCCCATGAGTGCGCCTTGTTCTTCAGGACCCTGGTGACACAGGCAACCCCGCGAGAATTGCCCGCCCCTCCCACCGCCACCGGCTACCAAGCCTGCAGCCTGGCCCAGACGCTCTGGGCAGGACGCCACAGCCTCAAGCACCGCGACGCATTCCTCATGGCCAGCCTGCTGCTGTACAACGAACTGCCCAGTGAAGCGGCACCTGCCCTTGCCCCGGCAACAGCGTTGCAGCTTGAGGGCTACCTCGACCTCGACGCCCTGTTGACCCACCTGCTGCCCCTACCCGCAGGCACCAGTCGCACCGAACACCTGTTCGCAACGCTCGATGCACACCTTTACTTCCATGGGTTGCGCTACCGAGCGCCGACACCCCGCGAACGCAAGGCCGGCCACCAGCCCAACGAATACGGCAAGGTCGCCCTGCCCGGCACCGCATTGAACGCCCCAGCCGCACAAGTACTGGATGCCTTGCTGCAATCGCAGTCGTTCATTGAGTGGGCCGAACGCCTGGCAAACGCCGCCCAACTGCCCGCGCAGGTCAACCGCCGCGACCTGGCCGAGCAGGCCATGGTTGATCGGCTGTATCCACTGCACACGCGACGCGCAGGTTTTGTGCTGGACTTCCAACTGTTCAGCGAGGAAAACCGCGATCTGCCCTTTGCCGACATTCGTCGGGACCTGGTCAATAGCCTGCAGGCCAGCCTGGATTGCCGCCCAGCCCCGGCCGAGCTGGCCGCTGAACTGCTGCTGCGCCGGTTCGCCCCCGAGCTGTTGCTGGACGACGTGCCCGGCGACATCCCTTACCAACCAGACCTGAACTGGGCCAACCTGCGCCAGGGCGTCCTGCTGCTGCGCGTTGCGCAACGCCCCCTGGAATATGAACAGGCCGACCAGGTGTGCGCCGTGGCACAGCCGGATGCCAGCAGCGCCAGCGAAGCCCTGTGCGACACGCTGACCCAATGGGGCCCCTTGCTGGGCCACATCGACAGCCTACCGCCCTGGTCGGCGAAGCAATGGCAAAGCATCTACGATCACTACCTCAACGCCTGGGACCTGGAGCAACTGCAACAGCGTCCCGACCGCATGGCCGAGGCATACCGTTTGCTGGAAGCCGCCAATATCGACCCCGGCGGGCGCAACGTCGATGGTCAGCTGCATCTGGAGGCCTACATCGATGAAGCTGCGGCCTATGCGAACAAGGGCCTGCCGAATGTCACGCAGTGGTTCGACGACGCTTTCGAGCAATGGCTGGAGTCGGCGGCAACGCTGCACGAACAGATGCTGCAACGGCTATTGTCGCAACTGCCCGCAACCTGCCTGGAGGCACTGGGCAAAGGCCCCTGGACATGCCAGGCCGCCACCTGGCCGCGCTATCGACTGGCAGGCCCGGTGCCACCTTACGACGACAGCCCCGAAGCCCACTGGCAGTGGGAGGTCGGCACCGCAGGAATGCGCGTGATACTGCCGGGCGAGCAGCACACGACACTGTTGGAACTGTTCCCGCAGACCCTGCAATGGCGCGAATGGGACATTCCCGCGAGCGCGCTCAAGCACCCCGACCTGGCGTTGGAGCCCCGCTACGAGGACTACAACGCAGGTGCACCCGCCTGGGAGGTCGAGCGCTTCGGCTGCCGTCTGGTCGAGATTGGCCGGTCACCCACACAGCAACTGCTGCAAGCCTTGAAGCGTACCTACGCCCAATCCGTGGCCCTGGCCAACCGTGCAACCCTGCGTGCGCTGTGCAAGGGCTCTACGCGCTACGAAGCGTTCCTGGCCGAGAAACGCAATACCAGCAACTGGAGCTACGCCTGGAACCTGATCAAGAACACCGTGCCCGGCGCAGCGTGCATCGCCCCTCAAGGCGCACAGGATGCCGCTTCGTGCCTCCTCGACGCACTGCTGGGTGTGGGCAAGGCCGCCTCCGCCCTTCGCCGCGCCACCAGCCCGCTGGCTCGCCTGTACGGCACCAACCGAAACGCCGCCCACAGCGCACGCCTGGGCCTGGTGACCGCAGCCAAGCGCTGGTCCGAACTGCCAACACTGCCCAGCGCGGTCTATGCCCGTCAAATTGGCCCCAGGCGCTGGCGCAGCCTGCCCGAGCTACCGGGCCAGGCGTCCTGGCCGCAAACCTTCAAAATCGACCAGCCACCGCCGCCCGGCCTGACACCTGGCCAGTTCACCCGCGACCCCGCCACGCCAGCGCTACGCCCCCTGACATGGGAGGGGCATCCACCCCCCATCGTGATTGCTCGAAATGACGACGCCATCGACACACTGATCAACGGTGAAGCCTACCGCTATCACACCAACGAGCCCGGCAACCTGCTGCGGCGTATCGATACCGAAGCACTGCTGTCTGCACCCGCCCCGACCCTGCAGAACGCGCCCTATCGCAACGAGGGCGGGCACTACATTGCATTGAACTTCGCACCCGCAGCCAACGAAACGCACACGCCGCTGTTCGGCCAGCAGATCAGCCATGCCTTCCAGACCCTGCGAATCGAACCGGCGCCCATGCGCCTGCATGACAGCCTGCACCCCAGCGACCGCTGGACGCAGGTCATGGTGCTTCAGGGTAAAGTGGCCAGGCACACAGGGCAGCCCAGCAAACCACTGCTGGCGCTCAAACCGCAGGAAGCACAGGTTCAGCTGGGCGTCATCACCCCTGCGGTATACCACCGAAGCATCACGGCAGACCCCCTGGCAGAGTTCTGGTTCGGCTTGCCCGAATCGCTAACCCCCTCGCAAGTACAGCTGATCGCACGTGTCTGTCCCCCCATACGCCTCGGCGGGCTGGCCAGGACCGTGCCTGACCGGCGCACCCTGCGCGCGGCGATCATCGACTGGCAGGGCCATGACTGGATAGTCGTCGAGGCGGACACAGGCGTGTTCTATGCCGCGCAATGGACACTTTCGAGCTGGCAGGTCCACCAATTGAAAGCGCTAAGCGCCGGTACGCTGAGGCCGGGCGACTCGCCCGTGCCCCCAGCGGGTAACCGCCTGATCTTGTCGCGAGTGCGCGAAGACAAGGTGATCGCGCGCTACCTCGATGTCAGCGAAACCTACCGCATCGTCGCGACCCGGCCAAACCTGCAACGTGATATCGACAACCTGACCGCACTGCTGCGCGACTGGCTGGACCATGGCCGTACCACAGCCGCGCGGGAACCCGACCTGTTCAAGACGCTACTTGACGCCGCCGAGGCGCGCATGCTGCCCGAATACGCCAGGAACATCCTGACCAACCCGAGCGCCCAGGACGCACTGACCGGCGTTGCCAGAATCAGCCTGGCGGGCCTGAACCGGGAGATCATTCCCGCCTCCCGTCCGCTCAGGCAGGCTGCGGCGAGCGAGCAGCAACACGTGGCCGAGATGCTCAACCGCTTGCTGCCCGCCACCGGCAGCCCAGCACCGTTCACACCGATGAGTGCCGCCCAATTGCTCAGCGAAACGGGCGCCCGGCAACTGCGCCAGCACCTCCCCGGCGCCAACCTGGCATTCGCCACGGCCACCCTGGACGATGACAGTCGCCGGGTCTATTTCTCGCTGTCCGGCGGCGGCAAACACCGTCGGTTGGTGATCGACACACCCTCGCCGACCTCACACCCAAACACGTCCTACATCGATGCGCGCCAGCGCATGGAAGGCCAGGACCCATCACCGCGTTTTACCGAACTGCCTACCCTGCGACGTCCCGACAACCTGAACATCACCGAGCACCATCGCCACCTGGACGCCGAGCGCCTGATCGCCACCGTGCTCAACGACGACTTGCTGGCCGAGCGCGACCGCGTGCGCAGCATCGAGGTGTTCACTCTGTTCAGCGCCTGTCGGTCCTGCGGCGGCTATGTGCTGCCACGCCTACGCCTGGACTATGGCAAGTCGTCCTTCAGCGTCAGTTGGCTGCTGGACTACAAGGAGTAAGTAACTGGCTGTGGGCGGGGTCGCCGAGGCGAACCCCGCTCGCAATCAACGCTGGGCGTACTGCAACACCACTTCCAGCGGGTGGCGCATCTGTCGCTCGGTCATGCGCTTGACCTGGCTGCGGCACGAATAACCTGTCGCCAACGGCTCCCCTTCCTTATCCAGCTGGGTCGCCCAGGACTGCTCGAAAATGGTTTTCGACGTCGCCTGGTTACGCGCCTCGTGGCCATAGGTGCCCGACATCCCACAGCACCCCGTGGCCTCGGTGACCAGCTTCAGACCCAGGCGCGCGAACACCTGCTCCCACTGCTTGGTACTGGCCGGTACGTTGGTCTTCTCGGTGCAGTGGGCCATCAGGCGGAAGCTGCTGGCCTGGGCGGCGTTCTGCTCGGGCAGTACGTCCATCAGCCATTCCTGCGGCAGCAGCACCTTCGGGCAACCTTCCAGCCCCTCGACCTTCGGGTATTCCTGGCGGTACACCAGGGTCATGGCCGGGTCCAGCCCCACCAACGGCACGCCGCAGTCGGCCAGGGCCTTGAGCTGGGTGGCGTTGCGGATCGCCGCCTTGGCGAAGGCGCCGAGGAAGCCCTGCACGTGCAGCGGCTTGCCATTGGCGCTGTACGGCGCCAGGAACACCCGGTGGCCGAGGCGGTGCGCCAGCTCGATGAACGACGCCAGCAGCGGCGTCTCGAAGTAACGGGTGAAGGCGTCCTGCACCAGCACGATACTGCGCTCGCGCTGGGCTGGGGTCAGTTCACGCAGGGCCGGCACGCTGGCCACGGACACCCGGCAGCGGGTCAGGGTGGACTGGAAGTTGAAGCGGCTGATCAGCGGGCTGTCGACCATGCCGACCTTGTCCGCCAGCAGCCGGCTCACCCACTTCGAGCCCATCACCGCGTTGTACAAGCCCGGCGCATGGGCCAGGTAGGGGATGCTGAATTCCAGCGAGCCGATCAGGTAGTCGCGCAGCGGACGCTGGTAGCGGCCGTGGTACAGCTCGAGGAAGCGCGAACGGAAGTCCGGCACATTGACCTTGATCGGGCATTGCCCGGCGCACGACTTGCACGCCAGGCAACCGGCCATGGCGTCGTACACCTCATGGGAGAAATCAGCCTGACCTTGCTCGCGTGCGCGGTTGTTGCGCAGGCGCGCCGGCAGGCCCTTGAGCCACGACACCCGGTTGCGCGCCGCCGCCAGCACGTCGATGTCCGCCGCGCCTTGCAGGCGCAACCACTCGCGAATCAGCGAGGCGCGGCCCTTGGGCGAATGCTGGCGTTCGCGGGTGGCTTTCCACGAGGGGCACATGGCGTCGTTGGGGTCGTAGTTGTAGCAGGCACCATTGCCGTTGCAGTGCACGGCACTGGCGAAGCTCTGCCACACCCGCTCGTCGATACTGCGGTCGAGGTCGCCACGCAGGGTCACGCCATCGACCGGGGTCAGGCCCTCGGCGCTGTCCGGCGGGGTGCAGATCTTGCCGGGGTTGAGCTGGTTGTGCGGGTCGAACGCGCCCTTCAGGCGTTGCAGTGCCGGGTACAGCTCGCCGAAGTACTCGGGCACGTACTCCGAACGCAGGCCCTTGCCGTGCTCGCCCCACAACAGGCCGCCGTAGCGCTGGGTCAGCGCCGCCACGGCGTCGGAAATCGGCTTGACCAGCGCGGCCTGGGCCGGGTCTTTCATGTCCAGCGCCGGGCGTACGTGCAGCACGCCGGCATCGACATGGCCGAACATGCCATAGGCCAGGCCATGGCTGTCGAGCAACGCGCGGAACTCGGCGATGTAGTCGGCCAGTCGCTCCGGCGGCACGGCGGTGTCTTCGACGAACGGCTGCGGCCGCACTTCGCCCTCGACGTTACCCAGCAGGCCCACCGAACGTTTACGCATGGTATAGACGCGGGTCACCGCCTCAGCGCCCTCGGCCAGGGTGTGGCCCAGGCGCTCGACGCTGGCGTCGCGTTGCAGGTGGGCGATGAACGCCTCGACCCGGGCATTGACCTCGGTCGGCTCGTCGCCGCAGAACTCCACCAGGTTGATACCCAGGGTCGGGCGCTCGGGGTCGGCGGGGAAGTATTCGGCCACGCTGTGCCAGACGATGTCTTTCATCGCCAGCATCAGCACCTTGGAGTCGACGGTCTCGATCGACAGCGGCTTGAGCGCCATCAGCGCATTGGCATCGCGCAGGGCGTCCATGAAGCTTGCGTAGCGTACGTTCACCAGTACCGCGTACTTCGGAATAGGCAGCACGTTGAGCTTGGCTTCCACCACATAGCCCAGCGAGCCCTCGGCACCGCACAGCACGCTGTTGAGGTTGAAACGGCCCTGCTCGTCGCGCAGGTGCGCCAGGTCGTAGCCGGTCAGGCAGCGGTTGAGCCTGGGGAAGGTACTTTCGATCAGCTCGGCCTGGGTTTCCTGGATCTGCCGGGCGGTGCGGTACACCTCGCCGACACGGCCAGGCGCCGCGCAGGCCTGCTCCAGCGTGGCATCGTCGATCGACAGGCTGTGCAGGCGCTCGCCGCCCAACAGCACGCTGTGCAGTTCGAGCACGTGGTCGCGGGTCTTGCCATAGGTGCAGCTGCCCTGGCCGCTGGCATCGGTGTTGATCATGCCGCCGACCGTGGCGCGGTTGGAGGTGGACAGCTCGGGGGCGAAGAACAGCCCATGGCGCTTGAGCGCGGCGTTGAGCTGGTCCTTGACCACGCCGGCCTGAACCCGCACCCAGCGCTGCTCGACGTTGATCTCGAGGATGTTGTTCATGTGCCGCGACAGGTCGACGACGATGCCATCGGTCAGCGACTGGCCGTTGGTGCCGGTGCCGCCGCCACGGGGTGTCAGGCGCACCTGGCGAAAGCGTTCCTCGCCCATCAGGGTAGCGACCCGCGCCACATCGTCGGCGTCCAACGGGAACACCGCGGCCTGGGGCAGGCACTGGTAGATCGAGTTGTCGGTGGCCAGCACCGTGCGGGTGCCGTAGTCGGCGCTGATCTGGCCACGAAAGCCGCTAGTGCGCAGGGCTTCGAGGAATTGCGGGTAGTCGGCGGCGAGCGCGTCGGTTTGCAGCTGGGCGATCATCGAAGGATGGCCTCTTGGTATGGGGCTGATCACGGAAAACCTGTCTGGCTGGCATGAGTCTGCTCAGGCCAGATGACGAATATGCCAATGTTCCTGTAGTTTCCAGCCCAGGGCAAACGGATAATCCTGCCGCTATCGATGACTTTTATGAATGAATTACCGCCATCTGACTCCCTCTATGTCGTTGCTGCTGGCCTTCGAGGCCGCCGCCCGGCATGAAAGCTACACCCGCGCCGCCGCCGAGCTGTCACTGACCCAGAGCGCGGTGAGCCGCCAAGTGCAGGCGCTGGAGCAACAGCTGGGGCTGACGCTGTTCCGCCGCGAGGGCCGGCAGGTGCAGTTGACCGATGTCGGGCGCCTGTACCAGCGTGAGCTCAGCGAAGCGCTCGGGCGCATCCGCAGCGCCACCTTGCAAGCGCTGGCCTATCAATCCGGGGTCGGCACCTTGCGCCTGGCGACCTTGCCGACTTTCGGCTCGAAATGGCTGCTACCGCGCCTGCACGCGTTCTACGGCGCACACCCAGGCATGCTGGTGCACATTCATTCGCGTATCGAAGCGATAAACTTCGACACCAGCGAGATCGATGCGGCCATCGGCGTTGCCAGCCATGACCTGCCAGGGCTGATCTGCCACCGGCTGCATGCCGAGGAGCTGGTGGTGATCCTGCCACCACAGGCGAGCGCCGAGGCACACGGCTGGAGCCCGGCACATATCAGCGAGCAGGTGCTGCTCAACGTGGCCAACAACCCCCATGCCTGGGGCGAATGGTTTTCCCACCATGCCCTGCCCCACCGGGCCATGCGCCTGGGACCGAGCTTCGAGCTGACTTCGCACTTGATCCAGGCGGTGCGCGCCGGCATCGGCATCGGCCTGGTGCCGCGCATTCTGGTGGAGGAAGAGTTGGCCAAGGGCGAACTGTTCAGCCCTGGAGCGCCGTTCGCCAGCCAGCGTAGCTACTACCTTATCTACCCGCCGCGCAACGAGGCGCTGCCTTCGTTGCGGGCCTTTCGTGGGTGGTTGCTGGAACAGATCTGATTGCAGGCAATAAAAAACCCGATGCCAGTCACCCGGCACCGGGTTTCACATTTCCAGCCAAAGGCCTACTTGGCCACGGACTGCGCCACCGCGCCAGTCTGCGCCTGGCGCTTGGTCTTGATGACATAGAACAGGTACATCACCACCAACCACACCGGAATCGCATAGACCGAAACCTGAATGCCCGGAATCTGCAACATGATGCCCAGAATCAGCACCACGAAGGCCATGCACAGGTAGTTGCCGTAGGGGTACCACAGGGCCTTGAACAGGGGCTTCTGGCCCGTGCGGTCAAGGTGTTGGCGGAACTTCAGGTGCGAATAGCTGATCATCGCCCAGTTGATCACCAGCGCGGCCACCACCAGCGACATCAGCAGTTCCAGCGCATGCTGCGGCATGAAGTAGTTCAGCAGCACGGCCACCAGGGTGAACGCTGCCGAAGCCAGGATCGCCCGCACCGGCACGCCACGCTTGTCGATCTTGCCCAGGCCCGCCGGGGCATCACCCTGCTCGGCCATGCCGTAGAGCATGCGTGCGTTGCAGTAGGTGCCGCTGTTGTACACAGACAGCGCAGCGGTCAGCACCACGAAGTTCAGCAGGTGGGCGGCCACATCGCTGCCCAGCAGGGAGAACACCTGGACGAACGGGCTGCTGCCATAGCTACCGCCAGAGGCATCGATGCTGGCGACCAGGTTGTCCCATGGGGTCAGCGACAACAGCACCACCAGCGCACCGATGTAGAAGATCAGGATGCGGTAGATGACCTGGTTGATCGCCTTGGGAATCACCGTCTTGGGCTTGTCGGCCTCGGCTGCGGTAAAACCGAGCATCTCCAGGCCGCCGAACGAGAACATGATGATCGCCAGGGCCATCACCAGGCCGCCCACGCCATTGGGGAAGAAGCCGCCGTGCTCCCACAGGTTGGTCACCGAAGCGTCGGGGCCGCCACTGCCGCTGGTCAGCAGGTAGGCGCCCAGGGCGATCATGCCGACGATGGCGGCCACCTTGATGATCGCGAACCAGAACTCAGCCTCGCCGAACACTTTCACGTTCATCAGGTTGATGCCGTTGATGAGCAGGAAGAACGCCGCAGCGGTCACCCAGGTCGGGATCTCCGGCCACCAGTAGTGGACATACTTGCCGACCGCCGAAAGCTCCGACATGCCCACCAGGATATACAGCACCCAGCAGTTCCAGCCCGACAGAAAGCCTGCAAAACCGCCCCAGTACTTGTGGGCGAAGTGGCTGAAGGAACCGGCCACCGGCTCTTCGACGATCATTTCGCCGAGCTGGCGCATGATCATGAAGGCGATGAAGCCGCAAATGGCGTAGCCGAGGATCATCGACGGGCCAGCGGACTTCATCACGCCGGCCGAGCCCAGGAACAGCCCGGTACCGATGGCACCACCCAGCGCAATCAACTGGATATGGCGGTTTTTCAGGCCACGCTTGAGTTCGCCCGACTGCTGCGAATTGTGTCCACTCATGAACGAAGTCACCTGTTTGTTTTTATCTGCGACGGAATCGGACCCACCGCGCTCGTGGCGCAGCGGAATGGGCAAGGTGGTTACCTTGGTTTCTCGGGCCGGGGTGTTGCGCCAGGCTCAGGTGCCGGGCAAAACCGCAAGGCGTTGGCGAGAGTGCGTTGTACGCAAGGGGGTCACAGATAAAACGCGGCGCATTGTATACCCCTGCAAGCGCGCAGGGGTCAACGCGCGCGTCATTTTCTGATGAAAAAACGCAGCGGTCCCGAGGAAAAGGCCTTCAAGGGCAAGGTGATCGGCGTGCATGGCGCCTCCATTTGTTGTTGTGATGCCTGGCTCTCCGGCCTGGCTGTTTGCACACGGCAATGGCGCTATCTCAGCGCTTGGCGAAGCGCCGGGCAAGGCAGTGAACGGCCCGGGAAGAGACGCGGCACGCCGACATTGGCAAGTTTTGTTTACAAATGGACGAAAAACCGAAGACAACAGGGAAAACAGGCCAAAGCCGTAAAGAAATACTTACGCAGTGGTTCGAGAGGTTTCCAGTGTCATGGAAAATTTCTTTCAGATCATTCACTTGAAATGGTTTTCCAACGCCCGGCTGTACTGCGGCCACAAAAAAGCCAGCCCGAAGGCTGGCTCTTTCATTACAGCTGTGCCGATCAGCCGCGCGGCTTCCCGCGACCACGACCCGCCGGCTTGTCAGCACCCGGCTTGGCAGGACGCTTGCGCATCTCGCTCGGACGCTCGGCAACCGCACTGCCGCGGCTCCCCTTGCGCGCTGGCGCATCCTCACGGGCAGGCCGCGCTGGACGCTCGGCAGCCGCTTCCGGGCCCGCTGGGCGCAGGGTGCGAACGCGCTCGCCACGGCCCAGCGGACGCGTCGACTTGCGCTGCATGCGCTCGAGCTTGTCCTTGGCCTTGAGGTTCATCTCCGGCAGCGCCACCGGCTGCAAGCCGACTTCAGCCGAGAGAATGTCGATCTCACCCTGGCTCATTTCGCGCCAGCGGCCCATGGGCAAGTCGGAATTGAGGAACACCGGGCCAAAGCGCACGCGCTTCAGACGGCTGACCACCACCCCCTGGGACTCCCACAGGCGACGGACTTCGCGGTTGCGACCTTCCATCACCACGCAGTGGTACCAGTGGTTGAAGCCTTCGCCGCCTGGTGCCTTCTGGATGTCGGTGAACTTGGCCGGGCCGTCTTCGAGCATCACGCCCGCCTTCAGGCGCTCGATCATCTCGTCGTCGACCTCACCACGCACACGCACCGCATATTCGCGGTCCATCTCGTAGGACGGGTGCATCAGGCGGTTGGCCAGCTCACCATCGGTGGTGAACAGCAACAGGCCGGTGGTGTTGATGTCCAGGCGGCCAATGTTGATCCAGCGGCCTTCCTTAGGACGTGGCAGGCGGTCGAACACGGTCGGGCGCCCTTCCGGGTCGTCACGGGTGCAGATCTCGCCATCGGGCTTGTTGTACATGATCACGCGGCGGGTCGCCTCGGCGGCTTCCACGCGCTTGATCAGCTTGCCGTCGACAGCGATGGCATCGTGCAGGTCGACGCGCTGGCCCAAAGTGGCCTCGACGCCGTTGACCTTGATACGGCCCTGGCTGATCCAGGCCTCGACATCGCGGCGCGAACCTACGCCGATGCGGGCGAGCACCTTTTGCAGCTTTTCGCCGGACGGCGGGGTTGGCTGGGTTTCTTGCAGGTCTTTGTCACTCATCTGGGCACCTCCCGGTGTAGTAGCAGTGAAAGCGGTTTGGCGAGCGAATGCGCCAAGGGGCGCGAATCATACGTGGTTTGCCAACACAGTGCACGGCTTTGCGCCAGGCGGTCGGAATGTTTCAAGGTTCCAGCTTGCTCTCGGCCTCCTGCGCTTGAACCTCCTCGCGCAGGTCGTCGAAATCGGTCTTGAGCCCTTCTTCCATGGCATCCAACTCCACCAGCAGGCTGCGAAAGCTGGTTTCCTCCTTCGGTGCCGCGTCTGCACCCTCGTCTTCGTCCAGCAAGCTGGCATCGGCCAGGGCCTGCAAGTGCGCGGGCACCGGCGCGTCGTCCGGGTCGAGCAGCGGTGCGGGTTCCAGTTCGCGCAATTCGGCCAGCGGCGGCAGCGCGTCGAGGCTCTTGAGGTTGAAATGGTCGAGAAAGGCCTTGGTGGTGGCGAACATCGCGGGTTTGCCGGGCACCTCGCGGTAGCCGACGACGCGGATCCACTCACGCTCCATCAGGGTCTTGATGATGTTGCTGTTCACCGCCACGCCGCGCACATCCTCGATCTCGCCACGGGTGATGGGCTGGCGGTAGGCGATCAGCGCCATGGTTTCCAGCAACGCGCGGGAATAGCGCTGCGGCCGCTCCTCCCACAGGCGTCCGACCCAGGGCGCGTAGGTTTCGCGAATCTGCAGGCGGTAGCCGCTGGCAACTTCCTTGAGCTCGAAGGCCCGGCCATTGCAGGACTTGGCCAGCACCTCGAGCGCTTTCTTGAACACCGTCGGCGCAGGGCGCTCGGCTTCCTCGAACAGCTCGTAGAGACGCTCGAGCGACTGCGGCTTGCCCGAGGCGAGCAGGAAGGCTTCGATCAGCGACGCCAGGTCGCGGGGTTCATTGAGGTTCATGGCGGAAGGCTTGTGCTCTTGCTTCATTCTGCCCGGGCGCGGACATGGATCGGGGCGAAAGGCTCATTCTGCACCAGTTCGATGAGCGATTCCTTCACCAGTTCGAGAATCGCCATAAAGGTGACCACGACGCCAAGCTTGCCCTCATCAACGGTGAACAGCTCGACAAAGGGCACGAAGGCCCCGCCCTTGAGGCGTTCCAGCACCTCGCTCATGCGCTCGCGGGTCGACAAGGCCTCGCGGGTGACCTGGTGGCTCTCGAACAGGTCGTTACGCCGCATCACCTCGGCCATCGACACCAGCAGCTCTTCCAGGCTGACCTCGGGCAGCAGCTTGCGCACTTTGGCCTGCGGAGCCTCCAGGCGCGGCACCACGACGTCGCGGCCCACCCGTGGCAGCTCGTCGATGCCCTCGGCGGCGGCTTTGAAGCGTTCGTACTCCTGCAAGCGGCGAATCAGCTCGGCACGCGGGTCGCCTTCTTCTTCCTCGATTTCACTGGCGCGCGGCAGCAGCATGCGCGACTTGATCTCGGCCAGCATCGCGGCCATCACCAGGTATTCGGCGGCCAATTCAAGGCGTACCGACTTCATCAGTTCGACGTAGCTCATGTACTGGCGGGTGATCTCTGCCACCGGGATGTCGAGAATGTCGACGTTCTGCTTGCGGATCAGGTACAGCAGCAGGTCAAGCGGGCCTTCGAAGGCTTCGAGGAAGACTTCCAGGGCGTCCGGCGGGATGTACAGGTCTACCGGCAGCTCGGTCACGGCCTCGCCATAGACCAGCGCCAGTTGCAGTTGCTGGGGCGTCTCGAGCAGGTCGACTGGCGCTTGGGCCACTTCCACCTGGCTCACGCGTTGGCCAGGAACGGCGTCGGGTCGCCGCAGCCTTCGCGGATAAGCTCCGGCTCGTCGCCCGCCAGGCTGATGACGGTCGAGGCCTTCAGGTTGCCGAAGCCGCCGTCGATGATCAGGTCGACGTGGTGTTCCAGGCGCTGGCGGATCTCGTAGGGGTCGGTCATTGGCTCGTCATCGCCCGGCAGAATCAGGCTCACGCTCATCAACGGCTCGCCCAGCTCTTCCAGCAGGGCCTGGGCGATGGGGTTGGACGGTACGCGCAGGCCAATGGTACGGCGCTTTTCGTGCATCAGCAGGCGCGGCACCTCGCGGGTGGCGTTGAGGATGAAGGTGTAGGGGCCGGGAATGTGCGCCTTGAGCAGGCGGAAGGTCGCCGTGTCGATCTTGGCGAACAGGCCCATCTGCGACAAGTCGCAACACAACAGGGTGAAGTTGTGGTTCTTGTCCAACTGGCGCAAGCGGCGCACCCGCTCGACCGCGCCCTTGTCACCGATCTGGCAGCCCATCGCATAGGCCGAGTCGGTCGGGTAGACCACCACCCCACCCTTGCGGATGATCTCCACGGCTTGCTTGATCAGGCGCGCCTGCGGGTTTTCCGCATGAATCTGGAAAAATTGGCTCACGTAGTCTTCCTGTTCATACCGCCATAGGCTGTTCATGCTTGAATCGATGCCACAGGGGTGGCAGGTCCTCGGGCAATGGCCGATAGGCACCGATCTCGCCCCAGGTGCCGGGGCCGTGGAAGTCACTGCCAGCGCTTGCCAGCAGGCCGAACTCACGGGTGAGGATGGACATGGTGCCCACCTGCTCGGGCGGCATCATGCCGTTGACCACTTCAAGCGCCTGCCCACCTGCCTGAATATAGTCGGCGATCAGCCTTCTGCGCTTGCTGCGCGTCAGTTCGTAGTGCATCGGGTGGGCAAGGCTGACCCAAGCATTGGAGTCGCGCAACGTCGCTACAGTTTCCTCGAGGCTCGGCCAATGCAGCTTGACGTCGCCCAGCTTGCCGGCGCCTAGCCACTTGCGAAACGCCTCGCCGCGGTCCTTGACGTAACCTGCGCGCACCAGGAACTCGGCAAAATGCGGCCGCGCCGGAGCGTTGCCGCTGTCGCCCAGCTCCTGTTGCACTGCCCGCGCGCCTTCCAGGGCGCCGGGCATGCCCTTGGTCGCCAGGCGCTTGGCGATGTCCTCGGCACGCAGCCAGCGCCCGCGGTGCAGGGCCTCGATGGCGGCGAGCAGCGGCGGCGCATCCAGCGGGAAATTGTAGCCCAGCACATGGATGGTCGCGCCGCCCCAGGTGCACGACAATTCCACCCCGCTGACCCAGCGCATGCCCAGCTGCGCGCAGGCCTGACGGGCCTCGGGCAGGCCTTCGAGGGTGTCGTGGTCGGTCAGCGCCAGGGTCTGCACGCCATGCTCGTGGGCCCGGGCGACCAGTACAGAGGGCGCCAGGGCGCCGTCGGAGGCCGTGCTGTGGCAGTGCAGGTCAACATTCATGGGAGCAGCGCTTTCGCAGGATTAGATGTTTGTTATTATGCCGCCACATCCCGCTTCTGGCTGCCACCGTGAAACAATTCATCGATTTCATTCCGCTGCTGTTGTTCTTCATCGTCTACAAACTCGACCCACGCCCGGTCGAAATTGCTGGCCACGGCTTCGAATTCGGCGGCATCTACAGCGCCACGGCCATGCTGATCATCAGCTCGCTGGTGGTGTATGGGCTGCTGTTCCTGCGCCATCGCCGCCTGGAAAAGGGCCAGTTGCTGACCCTGGTGGCCTGCCTGGTGTTCGGTGGCCTGACCCTGGCCTTCCACAGCGAAACCTTCCTCAAGTGGAAGGCACCGGTGGTCAACTGGCTGTTCGCCCTGGGCTTCGCTGCCAGCCACTTCATCGGTGACCGGGTGCTGGTCAAGCGCATCATGGGCCACGCCCTGACCCTGCCCGACGCCATCTGGACCCGCCTGAACCTGGCGTGGATCGTGTTCTTCCTGGTGTGCGGCGCGGCCAACCTGTTCGTCGCCTTCACCTTCCAGGACTTCTGGGTCGACTTCAAAGTGTTCGGCAGCCTCGGCATGACCGTGGTGTTCCTGGTCGCCCAGGGCCTGTACCTGTCGCGCCACCTGCACGACGCCGATTCCACCACCCCCGAGACCAAGGACTGACATGCTCTACGCCATCATCGCCAGCGACGTCGAAAACTCCCTGGAAAAACGTCTGGCCGCCCGCCCGGCCCACATCGAGCGCCTGCAACAGCTCAAGGCCGAAGGCCGCGTGGTGCTGGCCGGCCCGCACCCGGCCATCGACAGCAACGACCCAGGCGCTGCGGGCTTTACCGGCAGCCTGATCGTCGCCGAGTTCGACTCGCTGGCAGCCGCCCAAGCCTGGGCCGAGGCTGACCCGTACATCGCGGCAGGCGTGTACGCCAATGTCGTGGTCAAGCCGTTCAAGCAAGTCCTGCCCTGATACCGACATAACCTCTTCGCAGGCCAGGCCTGCGAAGAGGTTATGCACGCCCCTCATCAATTCCGACCAATGGCCGACAACCTTCTGAATCGATAAGAATCAGGAGTTCCAATGCGTCAAGGTCCGATGTCCCTGCTGCTTTGCCTACTGTTGCTGGCCCCACAGGCCTTCGCCGAACAGCCGTTGTCGCTGGAGGCCGGAGCACGTATCACCGAATTGCAGCAACGCCTGGAGGAAAGCGAGAAGCAGCGCAGCGTTCTGACCCAACAGCTGCAAAATGCCGACAGCGAACGGGAAAGCGCCCAGCTCACCCGCCTGCGCCAGGAAAACCAGCGCCTGAAGCTTTCGCTCAAGGAAATGCAGGCCAGCGCCCCGCAACCGCTGCTGACCGAGCAGCAGCTGTGGTTCGTGATTGGCTCGGCGGTTGCACTGTTTTGCGTAGTCTGCGGTATCTTAGCCAGCGGTGGACACAGAAGACGCCGGCAATGGTTGAATTGAGTGAGACATGAGCGAGCTGTTACTGATTGATGATGACCAGGAGTTGTGTGAGCTGCTGGGCAGTTGGCTGACCCAAGAGGGCTTTTCGGTACGCGCCTGCCACGATGGCCAGAGCGCGCGCCATGCCCTCGAGAGCCACGCCCCGGCCGCCGTGGTGCTGGACGTGATGCTGCCCGACGGCAGCGGCCTGGAACTGCTCAAGCAACTGCGCAACGACCACGCGGAGCTGCCGGTGCTGATGCTGTCGGCCCGTGGCGAGCCGCTGGACCGCATCCTCGGCCTGGAACTGGGTGCCGACGACTACCTGGCCAAGCCCTGCGACCCCCGCGAACTCACCGCCCGCCTGCGCGCGGTGCTGCGCCGCAGCCACCCGGCGGCCACCAGCACCCAGGTCGAGATCGGCGACCTCACCTTCAGCCCGGTGCGCGGGGTGGTCAACATCGACCAGCGCGAAATGACCCTGACCCTTTCCGAAAGCCGTATCCTCGAAGCCTTGCTACGCCAACCGGGCGAGCCCCTGGACAAGCAGGAGCTGGCCCAGGCCAGCCTGGGCCGCAAGCTGACCCTGTACGACCGCAGCCTGGACATGCACGTCAGCAACCTGCGCAAGAAGATCGGCCCGCACCCGGACGGCCGCCCACGCATCGTCGCGCTGCGTAGCCGGGGCTACTACTACAGCCTCTGAATGCTGCAAGCTTCGCGCTTGCAGCTGGCCTTTACCGAGCCTTTACCCTCCCCTGACCGCCCTTGACCTTGATCTCCCTAGACTGGGCTCATCCGGTAACCACCGGCCCATGAAAGGAGAGACACCATGCGCAAGACCCTTATCGCCCTGATGTTCGCCGCCGCCCTGCCGACCGTGGCCCTGGCCATGCCCGAAGGCGGCCCGCGCCACGACGGCCCACATCATCGCGGTGGCGCGCCTTACGCCCAGCTGGACCTGACCCGCGACCAGCGCCAGCAGATCGGCAAGCTGATGGGCGAGCAGATGAAACAGCGCCGCGACATCACCGAGCGCTACATGGCCAAGCTGCCAGCGGCCGAGCAGAAGGCCATGCAGGACGAGATCAAGGCCGGCCACGACAAGACCCAAGGTCAGATCCGCGCGCTGCTCAAGCCTGAGCAACAGAAGCAGTTCGACGAGCTGCAAAAGGAACGCGCCGCTCGCAAGGCCGAGTGGAAGGAGTTCCAGGCCTGGAAAGCTGAAAAAGCCAGCAAGGCCCAGTAAGCTGTCACACTGATGCCCGGCCCGCGCCCCAACGCGGGCCGGGCTTTATCGTTCATGGAGGTACTCCCCTTGCGTTCACTGTTCTGGCGTATCCTGGCCAGTTTCTGGCTGGCCATCGCCTTGGTCGCCGGCCTGTCGGTATTGCTGGGCCACGCGCTGAATCAAGACGCCTGGATCCTCAGTCGCCACCCCGGCCTCAACACCTTGGCCAGCCGCTGGGTACAGCACTACGAACAACAAGGCCAGGAGGCGGCGCAGCAGTTCCTGGAGCGGCGCAAGCAGCGCTACAAGGTCGACGTGCAGGTGCTCGACGACAGCGGCGATGCCGTGGTGCCGGGCACCTTCCCGCGTCGCGCCGCCGCCTTCGAGGCGCGCCAGCACAACGACGAGCGCCGCCTGCCCTGGCGTCGCCTGACCGAGGAATACACCAGCCCCGCCAGCGGCGAAACCTACCTGTTGATCTACCGCATCCCCCGCCCGGAGCTGGCAGCCTGGCACCGCGACAGCCTGCTGTGGCCACTGAGCGCCATCGGCATCGCGCTGGTGGTGCTGACCCTGTTCAGCCTGCTGGTGACCTTGTCCATCACCCGCCCGCTCAGCCGCCTGCGCGGTGCGGTGTACGACCTGGGCCAGACCAGCTACCAGCAGAACAGCCTGGCGCAACTGGCGGCCCGGCGCGACGAATTCGGCGTGCTGGCCAACGACTTCAACAAGATGGGCGCACGCCTGCAAAGCCTGATCGGCAGCCAGCGCCAGTTGCTGCGCGATGTCTCCCACGAACTGCGCTCGCCACTGGCGCGCCTGCGCATCGCCCTGGCCCTGGCCGAACGCGCCGAACCCGAGCAACGCCAGGCCCTGTGGCCACGCCTGACCCGCGAATGCGACCGCCTGGAAGACCTGATCAGCGAGATTCTCACCCTGGCGCGGGTAGACGCCGAGCAGGCCCACACCGAGCCGGTAGACCTCAACGCCTTGCTGGGCAGCGTGCGCAAGGACGCCCAGCTCAGTGCGCCGGAGCAGGAAATTCGCCTGGAGGCCGAGCCGGGCCTCACCCTGCAAGGCTGGCCGACACTGCTGGAGCGCGCCGTCGACAACCTGCTGCGCAATGCCCTGCGCTTCAGCCCCAGCGGAAAACCGATCGAAATCCACGCACAGCGCGACGAGGCAAATATCGTGTTGAGCGTGCGT
Source organism: Pseudomonas sp. NPDC089554 (assembly GCF_050280645.1). NCBI lineage: Bacteria > Pseudomonadati > Pseudomonadota > Gammaproteobacteria > Pseudomonadales > Pseudomonadaceae > Pseudomonas > Pseudomonas sp. NPDC089554. The sequence continues at coordinate 92,738 of NZ_JBNNVR010000003.1, read as the reverse complement.
GATCACGGCCCTGGCGTGGCGGCAGAGCATCTGGCGCAACTGGGCGAGCCATTCTTCCGCGCCCCTGGGCAGGAAGCGCCGGGGCATGGCCTGGGCCTGGCCATTGCACGCAAGGCTGCGGAGCGTCACGGCGGCAGCCTGGTGCTGGAGAATCATCCACAAGGCGGCTTCGTGGCCCGGCTGGAACTGCCGCTGGCCGAGCCCGCCGCCTGAGGCAATGGGGCGTTATGCGCCCCAGGCGCTGACGTAGTCTTCAGTCGCCAACACCGGCGCCTGGCGCGGCTCGCTGATGGGCGTGCCGACATACAGGTAGCCGATCAACTCTTCGTTCTCGGCCAGTCCCAAGCCCTTGTGCACATGGGCATCAAAGGCCATGTCGCCAGTGCGCCACACCGCGCCCACACCCTGGGCGTGGGCGGCGATGAGAATGCCGTGGGCCGCGCAGCCTGCGGCCAGGCGCTGTTCGGACTTCGGCACCTTGAAGTGGTCCTGCAGGCAGGCGATCACCACGATCAGCAACGGCGCCCGCAGCGGCATGGCGCGGGCCTTGTCCAGGGCGGCCTGGCTGGCATCGCCCTTGGCCTGCACGGCTTCGGCGAACAGCTCACCCAGTTGCTCGCGCCCCTGGCCTTCGATGGTCAGGAAGCGCCATGGCCGCAGCTGGCCGTGGTCCGGCGCGCGCAACGCAGCCTGGAACAGCGCCTCACGCTGGGCGGCATTGGGCGCGGGGTCGGTCAGGCGTGCCACGGAAACACGGTTGAGCAATGCGTCGAGAGCCTCCATCGGCTACCCTCCTGGCAGAAGAAATGTGGCGCCATTCTCAAGCCGCACTCGGCAAGCTGCAAGCGACAAGGCGCGCTTATCACTTGCAGCTTGCCGGCCGCGCCTTAAAATGGCGCCCTTCCATTGCGAGTCAGAGCAGATCACATGGCGTTGCCGACCTTAAGGATCCTGGGTTTCATCATCGGCATCTTCCTGATTACCCTGGCGGTGAGCATGGCCGTGCCCATGGCCACCCTGGTGATCTTCGAACGCACCGCAGACCTGCCGTCATTCCTCTGGTCGAGCCTCATCACCTTCCTCGCCGGCCTGGCCCTGGTCATCCCCGGCCGCCCCGAGCACGTGCACCTGCGCCCACGGGACATGTACCTGCTGACCGTCAGCAGCTGGGTGATCGTCTGCGTGTTCGCCGCCCTGCCCTTCCTGCTGACCCAGCACATCAGCTACACCGACGCCTTCTTCGAAAGCATGTCGGGCATCACCGCCACCGGCGCCACGGTGCTCAGCGGGCTGGACAACATGTCGCCGGGCATCCTCATGTGGCGCTCGATGCTGCACTGGCTGGGTGGTATCGGCTTCATCGGCATGGCCGTGGCGATCCTGCCGCTGCTGCGCATCGGTGGCATGCGCCTGTTCCAGACCGAGTCCTCGGACCGCTCCGAGAAAGTGATGCCGCGCTCGCACATGGTCGCCAAGTTCATCGTGCTGGTGTACGTGGGTATCACCGTGCTGGGCAGCCTGGCCTTCTGGTGGGCGGGCATGGGGCCGTTCGATGCGATCAACCACGCCATGTCGGCCATCTCGACTGGCGGCTTCTCGACCTCCGACCTGTCGCTGGCCAAGTGGGACATCCCGGCCGTGCACTGGGTGGCGGTGGTGGTGATGATTCTTGGCAGCCTGCCGTTCACCCTGTACGTGGCGACCCTGCGTGGCCATCGCCGGGCGTTGATCAAAGACCAGCAGGTGCAGGGGCTGCTGATTCTTCTGGTGAGCACCTGGGTAGTGCTGGGCACGTGGTACTGGGCGACCACTGAGCTGCACTGGCTCGACGCCCTGCGCCACGTGGCACTGAACGTCACCTCGATCGTCACCACCACCGGTTTCGCCCTGGGCGACTACAGCTTGTGGGGCAACTTCTCGCTGATGCTGTTCTTCTACCTGGGCTTCATCGGCGGCTGCTCGGGCTCGACGGCCGGCGGCATCAAGATCTTCCGCTTCCAGGTGGCGTATATCCTGCTCAAGGCCAACCTCAACCAGCTCATCCACCCACGCGCGGTGATCAAGCAGAAATACAACGGCCACCGCCTCGATGAAGAGATCGTGCGCTCGATTCTGACCTTCTCGTTCCTGTTCGCCGCCACCATCTGCGTCATCGCCTTGCTGCTGTCACTGCTGGGCGTCGACTGGATGACCGCGCTGACCGGCGCTGCCGGCACGGTTTCCGGGGTTGGCCCCGGGCTGGGCGAGGTGATCGGCCCGGCAGGTAACTACGCCACCCTGCCGGACGCGGCCAAGTGGATTCTCTCCGTCGGCATGCTGCTCGGGCGCCTGGAGATCGTCACGGTGCTGGTGTTGTGCATGCCTGCGTTCTGGCGTCACTGAGCGCCGTGCTTTCGAGCCGCGCGCGGTACTCGCTGGGCGTTGCATCGAACCAGCGGCGAAACGCCCGGTAGAAGTTGCTCGGGTCGGCAAAGCCCAGCAAGTACGCGGTTTCCAGCAGGGTCATGCCGGGTTGTGCCAGGTACTGCTCGGCCAACTCCCGGCGGGTGTCGTCCAACAGCGCCTGGAAGCTGGTGCCTTCTTCTTGCAGGCGGCGCTGCAAAGTGCGCTGGGACAGGTGCAGGGCCTGGGCGACCGCTTCGCGCTTGGGCTCGCCCTGGGGCAGGATGCGGCACAGCGTCTGGCGCACCCGGTGGGTGACACGGCTTTCCGAGAAGCGCGCCAGATATTCCCCGGCGAAACGGTCGTGCAGCAACGCCATGGCCTCGTTGGCGGTGGGCAGCGGCGCTTCCATGTCGGCGCGTTCGAGAATCAGCGAATCGTGTTGGGCGCCGAATACCAGGGGCGCACGGAATGCGCTCTTGTAGGGCTCGATATCCTTGGGTTGCGGGCCTTGGATCAGCACACGCCGTGGCTGCAACGGCCGCCCACTGAGCCAACTGCACAATGCCAGGGCGCACGCCAGGGATGCCTCGGCACTGTGCCGGGTGGGGGTCAGGTGGTCACCTAGCACCGTCAGCGTCAAGGCATAGCCTTCCGCGCCCAGGCGGAAACTCAGGTCGGAACTCTCGGCAATGATGCGCTGGTAGCGCACCAGGCGCTCGAAGCCTTCGGCCAGGGTGCGGCTAGACATCAGCGCATACCCCACCACATGGAAGGAGGCTGGGCGCACGACGCGCGCCATGTTCAAGCCAATGGCCTCGTTGCCCGACAGCTCTACCGCCAACTGCCAGAGCCGGGTCATGGAATCCTGGGTGAAGCGTGCGTCGGGGTCGTCGAGGGCGGAAAAATCCAGCCCTAGCTGCCTGAACATGGCCCGGCAATCGAGCCCTTCCAGCTCGAGCGCCTTCACGATCCCTGATGCCCAGCTGGCTGACGTGGTTCTTTCACTCATGACAGGCTTCTTGTGCAGACCGCTCCAGCGGTGAACCCCAAGGATACTCAATTGGCGCTTATTGTCACTGGTCGGCTTTCCCTCTGACTCTAGACTCGAAACAGGCTCCACGCCGTGTATCCTGAACAAAAACGCACCTACGGGAGCACAGCCTATGAACAGTACCGTGCAGTTTCGCAGTTTTGCCGAGTTCTACCCCTATTACCTGGGCGAGCACGCCAACCCGACCTGCAGACGCCTGCACTTCGTCGGCACCGCCCTGGTGATCGCCCTGCTGGCATACACCATCGCCAGTGGCAAGTGGTTGCTGCTGCTGCTGGTACCGCTCTTCGGGTATGGTTTTGCCTGGGTCGGGCATTTCTTCTTCGAGAAGAACCGGCCGGCCACCTTCAGCCACCCGCTCTATAGCCTGATCGGCGATTTCGCGATGTTCCGCGACATTTTGCTGGGCAGGGTCAGCCTCTGACACTTGCGGGGCCGTGGAAACGGCCCCGTTCGTCTTATGCCAGCTCGCCCGGCGCCGCCACCTTGGCGCTCTCCCTGGCTTGCGCATCGGCCAGGCGGTACAGCTCGATGCTGCCGTCCCAGTGCTCGATCAGCGCGGTGCAGGATTCTACCCAGTCGCCACAGTTGAGGTAGTCCACCTCCCCCACCTTGCGAATCTCGGCATGGTGGATATGCCCGCAGACCACGCCGTGGAAGCCGCGCCGCGTGCATTCATGGGCGATGGCGTTCTCGAAGTCGCTGATGAAATTCACGGCCCCCTTGACCTTGTGCTTGAGGTACGCCGACAGCGACCAGTAGCCGTAGCCATAGCGGGCCCGCCAATGGTTCAACCAGCGGTTGAGCACCAGGGTGAACTCGTAGGCGCGATCGCCGAGGAACGCCAACCAGCGGTGGTAGCGGGTGATCACGTCGAACTGATCGCCATGCACCACCAGCAAGCGCCTGCCGTCGGCGGTCAGGTGCTCGGCCTCATCCACCAGGTGGATGTTACCCAGGATCAGCTTCGAGTAACGACGCAGGAACTCATCATGGTTGCCGGTGACGTAGACCACTTCGGTGCCGCGCTTGCTCATGGTCAGCAGGCGGCGGATCACGTTGGTATGCGCCTGGGGCCAATAGATACCGCTGCGCAGCTTCCAGCCGTCGATGATATCGCCGACCAGGTACACCCGGTCGGCCTGGTAGCCCTTGAGGAACTGCGACAGGTGCTCGGCCTGGCAATCCCGGGTGCCCAGGTGCACATCGGAGATCCACAAGGTACGCACGCGTTGCTTGCGTGACGGGCGGGCGAGTTCGGCGTGGGTCATGGGCAGGCTCCGGCGCTGTTTGCTGGAGACTGGCAGTTACACATTACAAGTTGGTGGCAGGTTCGTGACGAGTGATCTGTAGCCCGCGGGTGTACACTGCCGCCCTGCCCTTCGAGGACGCCAGCATGAGCGCCGGCCCGATGCTCTCCGTACGCCGCTACCACGACGAACTGCTCGCCCACAGCCACGACTACCCGCAGTTGGTATTCGGCCTGAACGGCCGCCTGGAGTTCGAGGTGCAGGGCCACAGCGGGTGCATCGCCCGTCAGGCGGTGATGGTGGTGCCGGCGGGCAATCACCACCTGTGCGCCAGCCAGGCCGGCAGCGACTGCCTGGTGCTGGATGTGCCCGACCTGCCCTGGCTGTACCAGCAATTGGGCGAGCACACCGACGCCAGCCGACGCTTGCTCGAGCGCCCCGGCGCACTGGCCCTCGGGCAGCACCATCAGCAACTGGTCGACTGGCTGGCCGCCAGCCCCACCCACGACCCACTGGTCGCGCGCCAGGGTGCCCTTCTGCTGCTGGCCAGCCTCAGCAGCGCTGGCGCGCCGGTGGTGGCGAGCAGGCGCCTGCCCTATGCAGCGTTCGATGCACATATCGAGCGTCATGCCGCACACCCGTTGCAGGTGGCCGACCTGGCGCGCCTGGCAGGGCTATCGGTAGCCCGCCTGCATGCGCGTTTCGTCGAAGAAAGTGGGATCACGCCCATGGACTACATTCGCCAGCAGCGGATGCTCAAGGCCCGTCAGTTGCTGCGCGAAACAGTACTGCCGATTGGCGAGGTGGCGGAGCGGGTGGGCTATGGTTCGCAAAGTGCGTTCGCGGCGGCGGTGTCAAGGGCGTTCGGCTGTTCGCCACGGGCGTTGCGGCGAGAGGCTGGCGACAATTGAGGCGAGGCTGGCGACAGAACCCACGCGACTGACCTCGTACACTGGGCGCAATGCTTCCTCGTCAGAGCCAGCCTCCATGATCGTTTAACAAGGACCACCACGAACCACCGCACCGCCCTCGGCGCCCTGCACATCGGCGCGTTGTTCTTCGGCCTCACCGGGGTCTTCGGCAAACTCGCCGCCAGCGCAACGCCCTCGGTCATCGTCTTCGGCCGGGCGATCTTCGCCGTGCTCGCCCTGGCCCTCTTCGCCAGCCTCGCGCGCCAAGGCTGGCAGGCGCTTCAAGGCCAGGACCTACGCCGCCTGCTGCTCGGCGGGGTGCTGCTGGCCGGGCACTGGGTGAGCTTCTTCATTGCGGTCAAGGTCGGGGGCGTGGCCATCGCTACCCTGGGTTTCGCCAGCTTCCCGGCGTTCACCGTGATCCTCGAGGGCCTACTGTTCCGCGAACGCATCCGCCGCAACGAAGCCCTGCTGGTGCTGCTGGTCAGCATCGGCCTGGTGCTGGTCACGCCCTCGTTCGACCTGGCCAGCGAGGCCACCGGCGGGCTGCTCTGGGCGTTACTGTCGGGGCTGCTGTTCTCGCTTCTGTCGCTGACCAACCGCGCAGGTTCCGGGCGCGTCGGCGCCGTGCAGGCCGCGTTGTGCCAGAACCTGGTGGTCGCCGTTTGCCTGCTGCCCTTCGCCCTGCCGGGCCTCGGCCAGGTGACACCCCTGGATTGGCTGTGGATCGCCCTGCTCGGGGTGTTCTGCACGGGCGTGGCGCACAGCCTGTTCGTCGCCAGCCTGGCGGTGATCAAGGCGCGCACGGCGGCGGTGGTGTTTGGCATGGAACCGGTCTATGGCATCGCCATGGCCTGGGTGGTGTTCGCCGAAACGCCGACCCTGCGCATGCTGGTCGGGGGTGCATTGATCATCTTTGCCATCGTGCTGTCCAGCCGACTGAGCGCAGGCCAAGCGCCCAAGGCCGTGGCGCAGAGCGCCTGACGCAGCGGCGCCGACTCAACGATCGTTGTGGCCAAGGTCGCGCTGCGGGTCGATCTGGTCGCGTACCCGCTGCTTGAGCACCTTGGCTTCAGGGAAGCCTCCGTCGGCCTTGCGCTCCCAGATTTGCACGCCATTGCAGGTGATGCGGAACACCCCACCGGTGCCTGGCTCCAGTGCGACCCGCCCCAGGTCGTCGGCAAAGGTGCTGAGCAGCTCCTGGGCCAGCCAGGCGGCGCGCAGCAGCCATTGGCACTGGGTGCAATAGTTGATGACGATTTCGGGCTTGGCATTGGCCATGGGCGAACCTCTCTTGTGTGGATGAGCCGCTTATACTAGCGGCCTTTGCCCACCGCTTTGAGACTCACGATGCATCGTCTGCTGTTACTCCTGTTGCTGGCGCTCACCTCGATCACCACCCTCGCCACCGAGGCAGCGCGCCCCAAGGTAGGCCTGGTGCTGTCTGGCGGCGCGGCCAGGGGCCTGGCACATATCGGCGTGCTCAAGGCCCTGGAGGAACAGGGCGTGCGCATCGATGCCATCGCCGGCACCAGCATGGGCGCGGTGGTCGGTGGGCTGTATGCCTCTGGCTACAGTATCGAGGAGCTGGAAAAGCTGGCCCTGACCCTCGACTGGCAACAGGCGCTGTCCGATGCACCACCACGCAAGGACGTGCCCTTCCGGCGCAAGCAAGACGACCGTGACTTTCTGGTGAAACAGAAGCTGAGCTTTCGCGACGACGGCAGCCTCGGCCTGCCACTGGGGGTGATCCAGGGCCAGAACCTGGCGCTGCTGCTGGAAAGCACCCTGGCCCACACCGCCGATACCCGCGACTTCGACAAGCTGCCCATCCCCTTCCGGGCCGTGGCCACCGACATCGCCAGTGGCGAGAAGGTGGTGTTCCGTCGCGGCCACCTGCCCCAGGTGATTCGCGCCAGCATGTCTATTCCTGCGGTGTTCGCCCCGGTTGAGCTGGATGGCCGCCTACTGGTGGACGGCGGCATGGTCGACAACATTCCCCTGGACGTAGTACGCGAAATGGGCGTGGACCTTGCGATCGTCGTCGACATCGGCACCCCGCTGCGCGGCCGCAAGGACATGGCCACGGTGGTGGACGTGCTCAACCAGTCGATCACCCTGATGACCCGGCGCAATTCCGAGGAACAACTGGCCAGCCTGCGCCGCGAGGACATCCTGGTGCAGCCCGCCCTGGCAGCCTTCGGCGTTACCGACTTCGGCCGCGCCCAGGACATGATCGACGCTGGCTACCGCGCCGCCCGCGCCCTCGATGGCCGCCTGGCGCTGCTGCGCCAGCCCGAGGGCGACAGCAGCCTGGCGGTCGCCCGCTCGCCGACGCAACGCACGCCGGTGATCACCGCGATCAAGGTGGAGAACGACTCCAAGGTCAGCGACGACGTCATCCGCTACTACATCCGCCAGCCGATCGGCGCGCCCCTGGAGCTCGACCGCCTGCAGACCGACATGGGCACGCTGTACGGCCTGGACTACTTCGACCGGGTGCAGTACCGCGTGGTGCACAAGGGTGACGACAACACCCTGGTCATCAACGCCCGCGGCAAGCGCGGCGGCACCGACTACCTGCGCCTGGGCCTGAACCTATCTGACGATTTGCGCGGCGACAGCGCTTTCAACCTCGGCGCCAGCTACCGGGTCAATGGCATCAACCGCCTGGGCGGCGAATGGCTGACCCGCGCGCAAATCGGCGACGAACAGCGGCTCTACAGCGAGTTCTATCAACCGCTCGACGTAGGCTCGCGCTACTTCGTCGCGCCCTACCTGGACCTCGGTTCGCAAAACATCGAGGCCACCCTGGACAACGACCCGATCGCCGAATACCGCCTGGAACGCTACGGTTTCGGCCTCAATCTGGGCCGGCAGATCGGCACCTACGGCGAGGTACGCCTGGGCGTCGGCAAGGCCTGGGGCGAAGCCGAGGTGCGCATCGGCGACCAGGACCTGCCCAAGGTCAGTTTCAATGAAGGCTTCTACGAGCTGAAGTACTCGTTCGACACCTTCGACAACGTGTACTTCCCCCACAGCGGCGAAGACATCGGCCTGACCCTGCGTAAATACGACCGCTCGCTGGACTCGGACACCGACTACCGGCAATGGCAGTTCCACTTGGACAAGGCCCTGAGCAGCGGGCCGAACACCTGGGTACTGGGCGGGCGCTACGGGCGCACGCTGGATGAGACCGAAGTGGTCACCTCAAGCTTCGTGCTGGGCGGCGCACGGCAGCTTTCGGGCTTCCGGCAAGACTCGCTGTCGGGCCAGAACATGAGCCTGCTGCGCATGGTCTACTACCGCCGCCTCACGCCCCGGGCCTACATGCCACTGGACTTCCCACTGTACCTGGGCGCTTCGCTGGAGCGTGGGCGGGCATGGAACAACGACAATGAATTCGACAGCGGCTACATCAATGCGGCGAGTATTTTCCTGGGAATGGATACGCCGCTGGGGCCGTTGAACATCAGCTATGGCTTCAACAGCGAAGACCAGAAGGCGGTGTACCTGAACCTGGGCAATACGTTCTGAGGAACATGAAAAAAGCGGATCGCCAATGACGGCAGATCCGCTTTTCCTCATGGTTTGAAGCTGCTGTCAGGACTTCTCGAGGTTGGCGAGAATCCTCGCATGCACCCGCATGCACACTTCCATGTCGGCTTCGTCGATACCGCTGAACAGCTCGGCGCGCAGGGCGTTGGCGATGGTTTCGATCTGGTCGATCAGAGGCTTTGCCGGTGGGCAGAGGAGGATCTTCTTGGCCCGGCGGTCTTCCAGCACCGCCTGGCGGCGTACGAGCCCCTGGCCTTCCAGGCTGTCTAGCAAGCGTGCCAGGGTCGGCCCCTCGACGCCCACGCTCTGCGCCAATTCGCGCTGGGTTGGCGCTTCTTCGAAGCGGGCCAGGTGCAACAACACCAGCCAGCGGGCCTGGGACAGGTTGAGCCCAGCCAGGCGCCGGTCCAGTTCAGCACGCCAGCCGCGAGACATCTGGGCCAACTGCATGCCGAAACGGTGTTGGTTGTCGGTAAGGGGCATAAGCAACTCGATCGATAGAACTAATTATTAGTCAGCTAATCATGCCCCGGACGATCAGGCAAGGTTCGGGCACTCGAGAGTGTTCGATAATCGTCAAAAAGAATGACAAAGATCAGAGCTCGAACTCCGCTGCCAGCGCCGCACGCACGCAGTACAGCACGCCTTCTGGTACCCGCGACCCAAACTGTGGCGCGATGGCCGACACCGGCGGCAGCTCGCCTTCGCCATCGAGGAAGGCATCCTGAATTTCCATCATCAGCGCTTCGGGCAAGTCCAGCGCCTGGTCCAGGCTCAGCTCTTGGCGGCCAATGGCTTCGGCCAGCAGGCTATAGACATTCTTCTCGCTGCACGCCAGCTGCCCGGCGATCTGCACCGGGGTCATGCCCGCACGAGCCAGGCTGACCAGCTCGTGGCGCAGGTCGAGCACCACCTTCGGCGCCTCTTCGGTACCGCCTGCGCCGTTGAGCACTTCGAGGAAGGCCTGGCCGTAGCGCTCCAGCTTGCGCGCCCCCACACCACTGACCTGGGCCATGTCACTAAGGCTGGTGGGCTGGCTGCGCAGCATTTCCAGCAAGGTGGAATCGGGGAAGATGACGTAGGGCGGCACGCTGTGCTCCTCTGCCAACTTGCGTCTGAGGGTACGCAGCGCCTCCCACAGTTCGCGCTCCTCGGCACGCACCAGCTGGCTCGCCGGGCTGCCGCCACTGCTGCTGGAGGCTTTGGCGGTGGTCTGCGGCTTGAGGTCGCGGCGCAACTGCAAGGTCACCTCGCCACGCAGCAAGGGCCGGCAGCTGTCCGACAGGCGCAGGCCGCCGTAGCCTTCCAGGTCGATGTCCACCAAACCGCGTGCCACCAACTGGCGGAACAGCGAACGCCACTCATGTTCGCCCAGGGTCTTGCCGACCCCGAACACCGAAAGCTTCTCGTGGCCGAAGCTGCGTACTTTCTCGTTGTCCTTGCCTACCAGCACGTCTACCAAGTGGCCAACGCCGTAGCGCTGGCCGGTGCGGAACACTGCCGACAACGCTTGGCGCGCAGGTTCGGTGGCATCCCAGGTCTGCACCTTGTCGATGCAGTTGTCGCAGTGCCCACAGGGTTGCTCCAGCACCTCGTCGAAATACGCCAGCAGCGACTGGCGGCGGCAGCGGGTTTCCTCGCACTGGGCCAGCATGGCATCGAGCTTGTGCTGCTCGACGCGCTTGTGGCTCTCGTCGCCTTCGGAGTTCTGCAACATCTGCTTGAGCATCACCATATCCTGCAGGCCGTAGGCCATCCAGGCATCCGACGGCAGGCCGTCACGGCCGGCGCGGCCGGTTTCCTGGTAATAGGCCTCCATCGACTTGGGCAGGTCGAGGTGGGCGACGAAGCGCACGTTGGGCTTGTCGATGCCCATGCCGAAGGCGATGGTCGCGACCATGATCAGCCCTTCCTCGTTGAGGAAGCGGTGCTGGTTGGCCGAGCGGGTCTCGGCAGCCAGGCCGGCATGGTAAGGCAGCGCCGGGAAGCCTTGTTCGCAGAGAAAGGCTGCGGTTTCGTCGACTTTCTTGCGTGACAGGCAATAAACGATACCGGCGTTGCCACGCCGCTCGCCGAGGAACGCCATCAACTGCTTGCGCGGCGACTCCTTGGGCACGATGCGGTAGAAGATGTTCGGCCGGTCGAAGCTCGACAGGAAGCGCTCGGCGCCTTGCAGGTGCAGGCGCTGGACGATTTCCTCGCGGGTACGCATGTCGGCAGTGGCGGTCAGGGCAATGCGCGGCACCTGGGGGAACAGCTCGGCCAACTGGCCCAGTTGCAGGTATTCGGGGCGGAAGTCGTGGCCCCATTGCGACACGCAGTGGGCCTCGTCGATGGCGAACAGGGCGATGTCGAGGGTGCGCAGGAAGTCCAGCATGCGCGGCTGCACCAGGCGTTCCGGCGCCAGGTAGAGCATCTTCACCTCACCCCTGCGCAGGCGCCCGGCCAGCTCGCGCTGCTGCTCGGCGCTCAGGGTGGAGTTCAGCGCAGCGGCCGCCACACCCAACTCGTCGAGGGTGGCGACCTGGTCGTCCATCAGCGCGATCAGCGGCGAAACCACCACCGTCAGGCCTGGGCGCAACAGCCCGGGCACCTGGAAGCACAGCGACTTGCCTCCACCGGTGGGCATCAATACCAGCGCATCGCCCCCGTTGGCCACGCATTCGATGATCGCCGCCTGGCGTCCCCGGAAGCTGTCGTAGCCAAAAATGTCCTTGAGGACGCGCTGAGCCTGTTCGAGCATGTGCCACTCCAAAATCGCCGTTCCATCCTGGATACAGGCTGGACGATAAATCCGCCGCTCACACCGCGAATGCGTAAGCGGTTTTTGCCGGGCAGGCAAACGCCGCTGCCGGGGCATGAAAAGTCGCGGAGTATACCCCACTGCCCAGGGCTGCGGCAGGCTGCGGTGACAGACGTTCCCTTTGCCCCGCCAGGGCTGCAAGGTGCTAGAATCCACTATCGTTTATTCCCCCAAGGTAGCCCTGTAATGTCCTTCGCCGAGCAACTGACCCGCCTGCAAGCCTTCCTCGACGCCGACGAGCTGCACGAAGAAGCGCTGGACTATGTCGCCGCCCACGGCTACCTGACTGCACTGTCGATCAGCGCCGAGGACATTCCCGAGCGCGAATGGATCGACGCGCTGTTCGCGGAAGAGCCCCACTACGCCAGCGAGGCCCAGCGCACCGAGATCGAAGCGACCCTGGTGGCGCTCAAGGCGCACATTGGCCGCCAGCTGGCCAGCGACGACGAATTCGAGCTGCCCTGCGACCTGGACCTGACCGACGAGCCGGACGATTCCGACCTGCGCGGCTGGTGCATCGGCTTCATGGAAGGGGTATTCCTGCGTGAAGAGGCGTGGTTCGAGAACGCCGAGGAAGAGGTCAGCGAGATGCTGCTGCCGATCATGGTCGGCTCGGGCCTGTTCGACGAGCAGCCAGAGTTCGCCGACATCGCCAGCAACGCCAACCTGCAGGACGACATGGTCGTGCAGATCCCTGAAGCGCTGACGGCCCTGTTCCTGCTGCTGCACGCCCCGGACGAGAAACCTGCCCTGCTCAAGCCACGCCACCACTGAGTGCCGTGGTGCGCTACCTGCTGCTGGCCGCTGGCTGGCTCAGCGTTGCGCTGGGGGTGCTGGGGATCTTCCTGCCGGTTCTGCCGACCACCCCATTCCTGCTGCTAGCCGCGGCGTGCTTCGCCCGAAGCTCGCCGCGTTTTCATGCCTGGCTGGTCAACCACCCCAGGCTCGGACCCTGGATTCGTGACTACCTCGATGGCGAAGGGATACCGCTCAAGGCCAAGGTCTACGCCATCGGCCTGATGTGGGTGAGCATCAGCGTGTCGTGCTACCTGGTGCCGCTGTTCTGGGCACGGGTGTTCATGCTCACCAGTGCGGTGCTGGTGACGCTGTATATCCTCAAGCAGAAGACGTTGCAGCGGCCTTAAGCTGACGCGGTGTATGGCACCGGCGCAGCCCGTGCCATCCGCCGCAGTGATGCCCCCTTACACCGTATCCACCTTCAACGAATGGTCATTGAGCATGCCGTTGATGATGGTCGCGGTGTCCTGCCCCGCCGCGATCAACCCGCCCGCCCCCGCTGTGACGCCGTAGTGCTGGGCCAGGTCGATGCCGGCCAGGTCGATGGTCTGGGTAGGCGCGGCACCGGCGACGCTGCTGACTTCGATGGTCGAAACCACATTCACCCCGGAACCACTGACCTTGAAGTGCAGGTAGTCATCCAGCGAGCTGGCACTGGCCGTCTCACCCTGCAACAGTTGCGACAGATCGAGGCGGTCGCTACCTGGCTGGAAATCGGTGACCGTGTCATGCCCAACATCGCCTTTCTGCCATACGAAGGTGTCGTTGCCCGCACCTCCGGTCAGGGTGTCGTTGCCCAGCCCACCGATCAGCGTGTCGTTGCCACCGCCCCCCTTGAGGATGTCGTTACCCAGGCCGCCGTTGAGGACATTGTCGCCGCCATCGCCGATCAGCGTGTCGTTGTAGTCCGAGCCGATCAGGTTCTCGATGCCGGTCAGGGTGTCGACGCCAGCCCCTACGGTATTCTGCGCCCCGACATGACTCAGGTCGACGATGACCCCGGCCGTTGCCCCGGCGTAGCTGGCCGTGTCGATACCCGCCCCGCCATCGAGCAGGTCGTCGCCCGGCCCTCCGATCAACAGGTCGTCACCATTGCCACCGTACAGCTTGTCGTTGCCCTCCCCACCCACCAGCACATCGTTGCCATCGCCCGCCACCAAGGTGTCGTTGCCGGCACCGGCCAGCAGTACATCATCGCCCGAGGTGCCATTGAGCGTGCTGCCGGCCTGGTAGGTGATATCCACCGCACCGGTGGCGCTGCCGCCGTGGTTGTCGCTGACCGTGTAGCTGCTGTGGTAGACCTCGTTCTGCGCGTTGCTGTAGTCGATGACCATGCTCAGCTTGTAGTTTTCGGCTGCCTTGCTGTTGCCGATGGCGTTCTCGCTGTTGACCACATGGATGCTGTACACCCCGTCACGGCTGGCGGTGAAGCTGCCGCCATCGGCGATCGGCTGGTAGCCGCCGTCTGCACCTTTCCACTCCAGCATCAGGTTGCCGGCCGGGCGGTCGTGGTCCAGGGTCAGGGTCTCGCCTTTGCGTAGCGTGACGGTCAGGGTGTCCGCATCGTTGGCGTTACCATTGGTGATCGACCCGAGGTAACCGGCGATCACCAGGGCAGCCGTCATCGACCCCGACAACGCCGTGAAGTCGCCACGTGCCAGGTCCTTGAGCTGGTTCTCGGGCTTGTTGGCGGTGCCTTCGAATTTGAGGGTCTGCGCCTGGGTACCAGGGGTGAAGCCTGCGCCTTTGTCGGCGAAGCCGGTGTTGAAGGTGATTGGCGCCGCGATCAGGCGGTCATGGTCCGGGTCGCTGTCGTTGGCCAGCAAGGCCTCGGCCGGCACGGTCAGGCTGGCGCCGCTGATATTGGTGATGATGTGGTCGGCCCCGGCAACCGGTGCGCTGTTGGTATTGACCTTCACCACCAGGCTGGCGCTGCTGGTATCGCCGTCGTTGTCGCTGACGGTGAAGCCGAATTTCTCCACCTGCTGGCTGCCGTTGTCCTTTGGCGGCGTGTAGGTGAACTCGCCGTTGTCCATGTCCACCAGCAACGTGCCACCCAAAGCGGTCTTCACCGACAAGGTGTTGCCAGTGGTGTCGAAGGTGGCCTTGTCCGGGCCACCGGCTACCGAGTAGCCACCCTGCCCGCCATTGGCTTTCGGGTCGAAGGTGTAGGTAGTGCCATCGACCAGCAGCGCCTTGATGAAGCCGCCATCGGCGCCGAAGTGGCCGCCATCCATCAGGCTGCCGGTGATCGGCGCGCCCTGCACGGTGCCCGAGAGCACGGCGTTGAGCTGGCTGAGGTCAGTGACCACCACCGCGTTGGTGTCGGTATGGCTGCTGCCATCGTAGGCCAGTGGGTTGAGGTTAGGCTGGTTGACCCCAGTGCCCAGGCCGATCGCGTAGGACTTGATGCCATTG
This sequence comes from Pseudomonas sp. NPDC089554, assembly GCF_050280645.1. Taxonomy (NCBI): domain Bacteria; kingdom Pseudomonadati; phylum Pseudomonadota; class Gammaproteobacteria; order Pseudomonadales; family Pseudomonadaceae; genus Pseudomonas; species Pseudomonas sp. NPDC089554. Next base: position 77,564 of record NZ_JBNNVR010000003.1, on the reverse strand, counting down.
TTGTCGAGGAAAGTTTCCCAGGCCGCTTCGCGGGTCGCCGTCATCGAGTGGCCACTGGTGGGCGCGCCATCGGAGAAGAAGTAGCTGACGTTCTGCGCGCCGTCGAGCTTGCCGCTGGTGCTGAACGCCTCCTGCGCCTTGGTGGCCGCCGAGTCGTAGTAGGTGGAGCCGCCCGCACTCAAGCCGGCAACGATGGCCTTGGCATCGACGATCGACACCCACTGCGCGCTCTTGACCGTGGCACCGGTGGCGAAGGTAACGATCTGCACCTTGATGTCGCCCATCTCGTCGTACTTGTCCAGCAGTGCGCCGATGGCCTGCTTGGCTAGGTCCAGGCGACTCAGGCCAGACACGCCGGAGGCATCGTTCATGCTGCCGGACACGTCGATCACCAACAGGATGTTGGAGTCCACCTGGCCTGGGGTGATGCTGCGCTCGGCGCACACCGCCTTGGGCACGTCGTCGACGATATTGATGGCGATGGTGCTGGTGACGCTGTTGCCCAGTGTGTCGGTGGCCTTGTAGGTGAAGTACTCGACCACGGTGTTGGCGCCATCGTTGGCACCGCCCGGCGTTTTCGGCGCCGAGGTGAGCGTGTAGGTGTAGGAGCCGTCGGCGTTGACCTGGATCTGCCCGAACTGACCTACAGCGTTGCCCACTAGGCTGTAGGTCAGCGCACCGGTGCCGCCGCTGACCGAGCCGACCAGGCTGCCAGATGCAGTCTCGGCGGGCGAGCTAGGGTCGCTGCCGATGACCGTGCCTGCTGCCAGGTCATTGCCATCCTTGCTCAGGTCCAGGGCTTTTTCGTAGACCTTCACGTCGCTGTCTTCACAGGCGACCAGCTTGCTGTCCTGCACGTTGATGGTGAGGGTGGTGGTGCTCTGGTCGCCATCGGCATCGCGAATGGTGTAGACGAACACGTCTTGCGCACCCGCCGACGCCACGCTGTTGGGGTTGGCGTGATAGGTCGCGTTGCCCTGGGCGTCGAGGGTCAGGTAGCCATACTGACCTGCCACCTGGGTGCCGAGCTGGCCGCTTGCGGACGTAGAGGTGTCGGAACCTGCGCGCACGCCCACCACGTACTTGCCATCGGCGATTACATCGGCACCGACCACGTCGTTGAGCAGTACGTTGCCGCTTACCGAGCCGCCTTCAGTCACGTTGGCTACGTCGCAATGGGCCTTGGGCACATCGTCGACGATGCTGATGACGATGGTGCTGGTAGTGGTGTTGCCCAGCGAATCCTTCACTTGGTAGGTGAACGATTCAGTCAGGGTGTTCGGCCCGTCGTTGGCCGGGGTCGGAGACTTCGGCGCGGAGGTGAGCGTGTAAGTGTAGGAGCCATCGGCATTGAGCTGAATCTGCCCGTACTGGCCAGCGGTGCTGCCCACCAGGCTGTAGGTCAGCGCCCCTACCCCACCGGTGACCGATCCGACCAGGCTGCCGGACGCAGTTTCCTTGGTCGAGCTTGGGTCGCTACCCGTCACCGTCCCTGCCGCAAGGTCGTTGCCGTCCTTGTTCAGGTCCAGGGCTTTTTCGTACACCTTCACGTCATCGTCTTCACAAGCGACCAGCTTGCTGTCCTGCACATTGATGGTGATGGTGGTGGTGCTTTCGTCACCGTCGGCATCGCGGATGGTGTAGACGAACACGTCGCTGGCCCCAGCCGGCGCCACGCTGTTGGGGTTCGCGTGGTAGGTGGCATTGCCTTGGGCGTCGAGGGTCAGGTAGCCGTACTGGCCCATCACCTGGCTGCCGAGCTGGCCGCTCGCGGAGGTGGAGGTGTCAGAACCTGCGCGCACACCGACCACATACTTGCCGTCGGCAGGCACATCGGCGCCGATCACATCGTTAAGCAGCACGTTGCCGCTCACCGCCCCACCTTCGGTCACGTTGGCCTCGTCGCAGTGCGCCTTGGGCACATCGTCGACGATGGTGATGGTGATCGTGCTGGTCGTGGAGTTACCCAGCGAGTCCTTCACCTGGTAGGTAAAGGTTTCGGTCATGGTGTTCGGCCCGTCGTTGGCCGGGGTCGACGATTGCGGCGGGGAGGTCAGCGTGTAGGTGTAGGAACCGTCGGCATTGAGCTGGATCTGCCCATACTGCCCAGTTGCAGTGCCTACCAAGGTGAAGGTGAGCGCACCGATACCGCCACTGACGCCGCCTGCCAGCGAACCGCTGGCGGTTTCGCCGGTGGAGCCCGGCTGGCTGCCATTGACCGTGCCCGGCGCCAGGTCGTTGCCGTCCTGCACCAGGTCCAGGGCTTTCTCATACACCGTTACCCCAGCGCCCGGCGCCACGACCAACGAGCAGTCGTGGATATCGATGGTGATGGTGGTGGTGCTTTCGTCGCCATCGGCATCGCGAATGGTATAGACGAACACATCGGTGGCCCCGGCCGGTGCCACGCTGTTGGGGTTGGAATGGTAGGTGGCGTTGCCTTGGGCATCGAGGGTCAGGTAGCCGTACTGGCCTGTCACCTGGGCTCCAAGCTGGCCGCTCGCCGAAGTCGAGGTGTCGGAGCCTGCACGCACGCCCACCACGTACTTGCCATCGGCCGGCACGTCGGCGCCGATCACATCGTTGACCAGCACGTTGCCACTGACTGTGCCGCCCTCGAAGACATTGGCGAAGTCACTGTAGGCCTTGGGCACATCGTCGACGATGGTGATGGTGATGGTGCTGGTGGTCGAATTGCCGAGCGAATCCTTCACCTCGTAGGTGAAGGTTTCGGTGACGGTGTTCGGGCCATCGTTGGCCGGGTTCGGCGACTGCGGTGGTGTGGTCAGGGTATAGGTGTAGGTCCCGTCGGCATTGACCTGAATTTGCCCGTACTGGCCGTTGGCATTGCCGACCAGGCTGTAGGTCAATGCACCGACACCACCACTGGCGGAACCGACCAGCGAGCCGGAGGCAGTTTCACCGGTCGAGCCTGGCTGGCTGCCGTTGACCGTGCCGGGGGCCAGGTCGTTGCCATCCTTGACCAGGTCCAGGGCCTTTTCGTACACCGTGACCTCGCTGTCGGGGCCGGCGATCAGCGAGCAGTCCCTGACGTCGATGGTGATGGTGGTGGTGCTTTCGTCGCCATCGGTATCGCGGATGGTATAGACGAACACATCGGTGGCACCCGCAGGCGCCACGGCGTTCGGGTTGGCTTGGTAGACAGCATTGCCTGCTGCATCGATGGTCAGGGTGCCGTACTGGCCGACGATCGCCGTGTTGAGGTTGCCGATGGCCGAGGTGGAGGTATCGGAGCCTGCCCGCGCGCCCACCACCACGTTACTGGTACCGGCCTGATCGGCGCCAAGCTGGTCGTTGCCCAGCACGTTGCCGCTGACGGTGCCGCCTTCGACCACGCTGGCCGAGTCGGCCTCGGCCTTGGGCACGTCATCGACGATATTCACGTCCAGGCTGCCGCTGGCGCTGCTGCCGTCGGTGTCCTGGGCGACCACCGTGAAGCTTTCGGTCAGGCCATTGGTACCGTTGCCATTGGGGTGGGTCTCGTTATCGAGCAAGGTGTAGCTGTAGCTCACCACACCGGTTGCCGGGTTGTAGCCGGTGATGGTCAGGGTATTGCCCAGCGCAGTGGTAACCGACTGTGGGAAGCCCACCGCCACACCGCCGTTGACCACGGTGATGCCGCCCACGGTCAGGGTTTGCAGGCCATCTGGCGCAGTGACGGTGAAGGTGCCGCTCTGGGTCAGCGCAGCGCTATTGGGGGCACTGCCATCGCTGAGGTTTTTTTCATAGACGGTCAGCTCACCGCCGTTCACGTCCAGGCCACCGAGGGTGACCGGGTCGTTCAGGTTGGTGATGTTCAGGGTCAGGGTCGCGGTACTGCTGTCGCCATCGGCATCGTTCAGGGTGTAGGTAAAGTTCTCCACCCCATTGCCACCGCCCTTAAGACCGATGAAGTCCGGGTCGCTGGTGTTGAGCGTGTAGGTGTAGGAGCCGTCGGCGGCCAGCACCAGGGTGCCGTAGGTACCGACGAAGGTGCCGGCCACCACCGGGCCGCTGGGAATACGGTCGGCGCCCTGCACGTCGTTGGTCAGTACGTTACCGGTCAGTTCGGTGTGCTGCTCGGTGGCGGTAGTGGCGTTGCTATCGTCGATGGCCTGGGGCACATCATCGACGATATTCACATCCAGGCTGCCCGTCGCGCTGCTGCCGTCGGTGTCCTGGGCAACCACCGTGAAGCTTTCGGACACGCTGTTATTGCCGTTGCCGGTCGGGTGGCCTTCGTTGTCGAGCAAGCTGTAGCTGTAGCTCACCACGCCGGTTGCCGGGTTGTAGCCGGTGATGGTCAGGGTGTTGCCCAACAGGGTGGTGGTCGATTGCGGGAAGCCCACGGCCACGCCACCGCTGACCACGGTGATGCCACCAACGCTCAGGGTTTGCAGGCCATCTGGCGCGGTAACGGTGAAGGTGCCGCTCTGGGTCAGCGCAGCGCTATCGGGGGCACTGCCATCGCTGAGGTTTTTTTCATAGACGGTCAGCTCACCGCCGTTCACGTCCAGGCCGCCAAGGGTGACCGGGTCGTTCAGGTTGGTGATGTTCAGGGTCAGGGTCGCGGTACTGCTGTCGCCATCGGCATCGTTCAGGGTGTAGGTAAAGTTCTCCAACCCATTGCCACCGCCCTTAAGGCCGATGAAGTCCGGGTCGTTGGTGTTGAGCGTGTAGGTGTAGGAGCCGTCGGCGGCCAGCACCAGGGTGCCGTAGGTGCCGACGAAGGTGCCGGCCACCACCGGGCCGCTGGGAATACGGTCGGCGCCCTGCACGTCGTTGGTCAGCACGTTGCCGGTCAGGACGGTTTGCTGTTCGGTGGCGACACTGGCGTTGCTGTCGTCGATGGCCCTGGGCACGTCATCGCGGATGATCACATCCAGCGTACCGCTGGCCACATCGCCATCGGTATCGCTGACCAGCACCGGGAACTGCTCGCCGAGTTCGTTGGTACCCGCGCCATTGGGGTGCTGCTCTGCACCGGTGAGGGTATAGCTGTAGCTGACCACACCGGTCGCCGAGTTGTAGCCGGTGATGGTCAGGGTGTTGCCCAGCGCGGTGGTGATGGACTGACCGACGCCGGTCACTACGCCTGCGGTCACCACATTGATGCCGCCAACGCTAAGGTTGAACACGCCATCCGGCGCAACCACGGTGAAACTGCCCTGTTGGGTCAATGCCGCGGGGTTGCTGGCCGAACCCTGGGGCAGGTTGGCTTCATCGAGGGTCAGTTCGGATGGGCTGAGGTCCAGGCCCAACAGGCTGACGGGGTTGTCTGGCGGCGGCGTGACCGGCGGCAGGCCAACCGGGTCGGCATTGTTGTCGGCATCCAGGGTGCCGATGTATTCATTGGCCAGTTCCGGAATGCCATTGAAGCCGGCGGTAGGGAAACCAACGGTGGGGTCGACCCGCGCTGCCACCTCGCTCAGCATCACGAAGCTATGGCCACCGCCCAACGCGCCCGGCGCGCCTGTGCCGTTCGGGCCGGCAGCGGGTGCCTCGGCCTCTTCGGTCGGGTCGGCACCTGCGGCAATGGCTTGTTGCAAGCGCTCTACGTCACTCAGTTGCGCATCGCTGGGCACGTTGTCGGTGGTGTGCACCTCGGGCGCCTGGTTGGCTAGCAGGCCCTCGGTCATCTCCAGGCTGCTGCCGCGCCCAAGGGTGAGCTCGGCACCATTTTGCAAGCGCACCGCGACCGCGCCCGTGGCGCCGGTTTCCAGTTGCTCGCCTGCGAACAGGCGGTCGCCCTCCACGAGCAAGCGACGTTGACCGTCGTCACCCACCGCGAATACCTGGCCAACCACCTTGCTGACCACACCGACCAATTTAGCCATGAGCGTACGCCTCCCCTGCCGATTAGGCTTTCGCAGTCGTGGACGGGTGGGGAATGCAAGGAACAACTTCGATACGAGCGGTAATGGGAGTTGGCCACCATCTTAATGCCAATTTTTTGTCGCCATTTTTCGCCGTTATCGTCCTCTCCTGTGTCCTTAGCTGCAAAAAATCTTGAACTTTATGCGATGCCCGGAACTCGCGTACTACAGCTTGATTACCGGGCCACCTGATAAGAACAATGTCCCGGAATTCTTAGACCGCATAAGTTTTTTTTCGCATAGATATTATGAAAAAATCTTCTTAGCTCGGCCGTTAAATGTTCTTAGCTCTGTTGTTACAAACCTGAAACGGTTTGAACCTCATTTTTCGTCACTTTTTTGACGATAGCAGGATAAATTTCGAGACCAGGGAGATGTACCCCATGCGCGTTCTAACCCCCATTACCAGTGCGATTTTGTTGGCCATGGCCTTCGGGCAGGCCCAGGCGATGTCGATCAATGAGGCCGTCCAGAACGCCGTGGACCAACACCCTGAAATCAGCGCCAGCCGAAACAGCAGGCTGTCCGCCGATGAAGACGTGAAGTTCGCCCGTGGCGGCTACTACCCCACGGTCGACCTGATCGCCGGCTACGGCCGCCAGCGTTCGGATAACCTCAACACCCGGGGCTTCAACGCCGACGGCACGCGCAACCACAACAAGGAAACCTTGAGCTACACCACGTCCGAGCTGCGTCTGCGGCAGATGCTGTTCGACGGCTTCAACACCCCCAATGAAGTAGGCCGCACCCAGGCCGTGGCCACCTCGCGCGCCTACTACACCCAGGCCACCGCCGAAACCGTGGCCCTGCGGGCTATCGAGGTGTACCTGGAAGTGCTCAAGCGCCGCGAGCTGGTGACCCTGGCCCGCAACAACCTGCAAGCGCACTTGCGGGTCAACGACCAGATCGGCCTGCGCAGCGAGCGCGGCGTGGGCAGTACCGCCGACCTCGACCAGTCCCGCGCACGTCGGGCCCTGGCGGAAAACAACATGGACACCGCCGAGGTCGACCTGGCCGACGCCGAGGCCAACTTCTACAGCGTGATCGGGCGCATGCCCGACGAGCTGGAAACCCCGGTGAGCATCAAGGCCGAAGTGCCCGCCAACCTGCAGGACGCCCGCCAGGGCCTGCTGGAGAACAACCCCTATTTGAAATCGGCCCAGGCCGACATCCAGGCCGCCGAGCAGCAGTACGAAGTGGCCAAGTCGCCGTTCTACCCACGCCTGGACGCGGTGCTGGCCACCGGTGCCAACAACAACCTCGGCGGCGAGCGCGGGCACAGTAACAACGACTGGCAAGCCGGTGTCGAGCTCAGCTACAACCTGTTCCGCGGCGGCAGCGACAAGGCCCGCCTGCAATCGGATGCGCACAAGATCAACCAGGCCATGGACATCCGCAACAACGCCCTGCGCGAGCTGAACGAAAACCTCAGCCTGGCCTGGAACGCCATGAACAACGCCCGCAAGCAGACCCCGACCGCGCGTGAATACGCCGAAACCACCCAGCGCGTACGCGGCGCCTACCAGGACCAGTTCGGCCTGGGCCAACGTACCCTGCTCGACGTGCTCGACAGCGAGAACGAGCTGTACAATGCCAACCGCCGCTACACCGAGGTGCGCTACACCGAGGAGTACTCGATGTACCGCGTGCTGGCGACCATGGGCGAGCTGCTGAGCAAGCAGCGCATCTCGCTGCCACCGGAAGCCATTGCGAAAACCGAAGTACGCAACGAAGCCCGGTTGCCCGACATGCGCTAGGGTTTGTACGAAAAGTCGCCGAGCGGCGATTCTGCAAGGCGAAAACAGGCGAGGAACGGCCGGGGTCGCGCCCGACTTGACTGGTTGTCAATGAGCATTCCGACCGGGCTGGCGCACCAGCCTGTTTTCAACGCAGCAGAATCGTCGCGCAGGCACTTTTCGTACAAAGCCCAGCGCAAGACTGGCAGTACCAGTTCCCGTCCACTGCGACAGGAGTAGGCCATCGTGACCAACCTGCAAAGCGCGTCGCCGCGCCTGGAAGTCGATGATCCGTTGCTCGATGGCCTGTTGATCCTGTGCAAGGTGCACGGCTGCCCCGCCAGCCGTGCCAGCCTGTGCAGCGGCCTGCCCCTGGCCGAGCAACGCCTGGGCCTGAACCTGCTGCCGCGGGCCGCGGCCCGGGCCGGGTTGCAGGCGCGGGTGCTGCAACGCCCGCTGGCAGATATTTCCCCGCTGAACCTGCCGGTGCTGCTGATTCTCAACGACGGCCGCAGCGCCGTGCTGCAACGCTGGAGCGAAGATGGCCGGGCGCTGATATTGCCCTGCGAGGCTGAAGGTGGCGAGCAATGGGTAGAACGCCCGGCGCTGGAGCAGGCCTACAGCGGCCAGGCCCTGTTCGCTCGCCCTCGGCACACGCTCGAAGACCTGCGCACACCTCTGCTACCCCGGGTCGAGGCGTGGTTCCGCGACACCCTGCGCCACTCGCGCAAGCTGTACGGCGATGCCTTGCTGGCCAGCCTGCTGATCAACCTGCTGGGCCTGATGGTGCCGCTGTTCGTCATGCAGACCTACGACCGGGTGGTGCCCAACCAGGCGCTGTCGACCTTGTGGGTGCTGGTGATCGGCCTGTTCATCGGCACCGCGTTCGAGATGATCTTGCGCATGGTGCGCGCCCACTTGCTGGACCAGGCCGGCAAGAAGACCGACCTGATCCTTTCCGCCACCCTGTTCGAGCGCATCACCGGCATGGCCATGAAAGCCCGCCCGGCCAGCGTCGGCGGCTTCGCCCAGAGCATCCACGACTTCCAGGGCCTGCGTGAATTCCTCACCGCCGTGACGCTGACCAGCATCATCGACCTGCCCTTCGTGGCCCTGATGCTGCTGGTGATCGGCCTGCTCGGCGGCTGGCTGGTGGTGATCCCGCTGGTGGCCTTCCCGCTGGCAGTGGGCGTGGCGCTGTTCATCCAGGTGCGCCTGCGCGACACCGTGCAGAAAAGCCTCAGCCTGGGCGCAGTGCGCCAGGCGCTGCTGATCGAGACCCTCGGCGGGCTGGAAACCCTCAAGGCCTGCAACGCCGAGAGCGAACGCCAGTACCAGTGGGAGCACACCAACGGCGCCATCGCCCGCCTCGACGCCCACGCCCGCAACCTCTCGGCCCTGGCCAGCAACGGCACATTGTTCATCCAGCAGTTCTGCGGCATGGCCACTATCGTCGCCGGGGTGTATTCGATCATCGCCGGCAGCCTCAGCGTGGGCGCCCTGGTGGCCTGCTACATGCTCGGCAGCCGGGTGCTGGCGCCGCTCGGGCAGATCGCCGGGCTGATCACCCGCTACCAGCAGGCGCAGCTGACCATGCGCAGCACCGATGCACTGATGTCACTGCCCCAGGAGCGCCAAAGCCAGCAGCAGGGCCTGGAGCACACCGCGCTGCACGGCGGGGTGACCATCAGCCACGTCACCTTCCGCTACCCCGCGCAAACCAACGCGGCGCTGAATGACGTCAACCTCACCATCAAGCCGGGCGAACGTATCGGCATCATCGGCCGCAGCGGTTCGGGCAAGAGCACCTTGGCGCGCCTGCTGATGGGCTTCCACCACCCGGACGAAGGCCAGGTGCTGCTGGACAACCTCGACCTGCGCCAACTGGACATCGCCGACCTGCGTACCCAGCTGGGCTATGTCGCCCACGACCTGCCGCTGCTGGCTGGCAGCCTGCGCGACAACCTCACCCTGGGCGCCCGCCACGTCAGTGATGCACGCATGCTGGAAATGGCCGAGCTGACCAATGCCATCGAACTGGCCCGCCAGCACCCGCAAGGTTTCGACCGGCCCCTGGGTGAGCGCGGCATGCTGCTCTCCGGCGGCCAGCGCCAGGCCGTGCTGCTGGCCCGCGCGCTGCTGCTGGAGCCGCCGATCCTGATTCTCGACGAGCCCACCAGCCACATGGACAACAGCAGCGAAGAGCAACTGCGCCAGCGCCTGGCGGCCTGGGTACCGGGCAAGACCCTGCTGCTGGTGACCCACCGCAGTTCGATGCTCAGCCTGGTGGACCGGCTGGTGGTGCTGGACAACGGCAAGATCGTCGCCGACGGGCCGAAGGATGCGGTCGTCGATGCGCTGCGCAAGGGCCGTATCGGCGCGGCGTTGTAGTTCATCACAAGAACGCAGCGGTCCCTGTAGGAGCGGGTTTACCCGCGAAACAGACACCGCAGTGGATGGCACGGGCTGTGCCCGTGTTCGCGGGTAAACCCGCTCCCACAGGAGGTAGACCATGACCACGAGCCACAGCGTGCGCAGCCACCTCCCCGGCACCGACAAGCGTGCCGAACGCGACTACATGCCGGAGCTGGCCGGCGCCACCCTGGACGACTCGTCGCGCCTGTCGCGACTGACCGTATGGCTGGCCGGGGCGCTGATCCTGGTAGCGTTGGTATGGGCCCACTTCGCGGTACTGGACGAAGTCACGGTCGGCGAAGGCAAGGCCATTCCTTCGAGCAAGGTGCAGGTGGTGCAGAACCTCGAAGGCGGCATCGTCACCGAAATCTTCGTGCGCGAGGGGCAGATGGTCGACAAGGGCGCCACCCTGCTGCGCCTGGACGACACCCGCTTCAAGTCGAACAAGGGCGAGAGCGAGGCCGACCGCTACGCGCTGACAGCGCAGGTCGAGCGCCTGTCGGCCGAGGCCGAGGGACGCCCGTTCGAGCTCTCGCAGGAAGTGCGCGCCAAGGCCCCGCAGGTGGCCGAGGATGAAATCGCCCTGTACGGCTCGCGCCAGCGGCGCCTGGCCAGCGAGAAGCAGACCCTCAACGAACAACTGCGCCAGAAGACCCAGGAGCTGGCCGAGTTCCGCTCCAAGGTCGAGCAGTACCGCTCGGCCCTAGCCCTGCTGCAACAGGAACTGAACATGTCTTCACCGCTGGTGGGCACCGGGGCTATTTCGCCGGTGGAGATCCTGCGCCTCAAGCAACGCACCGTCGAAGCCCGCGGCCAGCTCAATGCCACCAGCCTGGCCATCCCCCGCGCCGAGGCAGCGGTGGCGGAAATTCGCAGCAAGATCCAGGAATCCGACGCGAGCTTTCGCTCGGACGCCGCCAAGGAGCTCAACGACAAACGCACGGAGCTGTCGAAGATCACCGCCACCAGCATCGCCATCGACGACCGGGTCAACCGCACCACGGTGGTGTCGCCGGTGCACGGCATCATCAAGCTGCTCAAGGTCAACACCATCGGCGGCGTGGTGCAGCCGGGCAGCGACCTGGTGGAGATAGTGCCGATCGAGGACAACCTGCTGATCGAGGCCAAGGTGCGGCCCCAGGACGTGGCCTTCCTGCACCCGGGGCAGGTGGCGATGGTCAAGTTCAGTGCCTACGACTACACCATCTACGGTGGCCTGAAGGCCAAGCTTGAATTGATCGGGGCCGACACCGTCACCGACGACAAGGGCAATGCGTTCTATTTGATCCAGGTACGCACCGAGAAGAATCACCTGGGTGGGGATAACAAACCGCTGCTGATCATTCCGGGGATGACTGCGACGGTAGATATCATCACCGGGCAGAAGAGTGTGCTGGATTACCTGCTCAAGCCGGTGCTCAAGGCCCGGACCGAGGCGCTGCGCGAACGCTGAACGCCCCAGCCATCTTGTCTGCTGGTGGCCGGGCCCTGTGCTGTTATGGCAAGAAACGTGTGTAGGCCTCCCGAGTCAGGCTGCGCATCAGCTCGAGTTCGGCGGCGCGCTGCTCCACCATCAGGGCGTCAACGGCCGCCATGTACACCTGCTCGGTGCTGGCTTGCGGATCCAGCGCCTCTAGGCGCTCATGGAAAGGCGCATCCATGGCCTGGAAGCGCTCGCGATAGTTCTCACGCAGATACGTTTGCCAAAAGTCCCTGCTCACCAGCGACAGGCTCAAGCTGTTGTTGTTCTCCTGAGCCAGCACCGTGACCCTGGCATCGCGCAGGTCCCCGCGCCCCACGTGGCTGACGTTGCCGAAATTCATGTATTCGGGCTGCTCCGGCAGCCCCAGGCTCTTGGCCAGCCCGACACGAAAACCCAGGTAGATTTCCACGTCATCGACCTCGTCGATGGGGCTCATCCTCCTGAGCGTGTCGACATAGGACGCTGCTATTCGGTCCACTTGGTCGAGGCGGAACAGAGACCGACCCAACTCCAGCAATGCGCGCTCAGCCCCAGCCCCCGTAAGGCCCGAAGTGCTGCGCACCACCATGACCCGTACTTCAAGGGCGGCCAGCAGCAGCAGGAGCTGGTCCGAGCAGGTGCGCACGCCAGCCACCTGCTGGAACACAGCCTCGCGTACCTCGCTGTTCTGCTCGCATATCTCGATGATCGCCCAAACCCGCTGGCGCATCCGCGCCGGTTGGTTGAGGTAGTCGTCCGAACGCCCCAGGTCCCGGAAAAAACGGAAGAGGTCCAGGGCCTGTTGCCCGTGCTCGGCAGCCAGCCGATCCCACAGGGCCAGGTGCCGGCTGCGCTCAGCGGGCGTCAGGTCCGCCAGCCAGGTATCGCGCGCGGTCTCGCTGAACGCTGCGTGCTCGCCACGCGACGGGTACGGAGACAGTGATTGCAGGCGAGCCCTGCTGTCGTCCGACAAGGGATTGTCGTGCAATACGAAGCGTCCCAAACGCGAGCGATGGGTTTGTATCAGCACTTCGCTGACCACATGGATACGGTTGTCCCGTAGGTCGATGGCGTCGAGAGAGGGATGCTCGAGCAACCCGACAGGCACACCGCTCAACCCGGTATTGCGCAACGAGACCGTGCGCAGGGCGCGGGCAGCGGTCAGGTCCGGCACCATGCCGACCGGGTTGCCACTCAGGTCGAGCCACTGCAGGCTCGTCAGTGCCGACAACCTGCCGTTGCCCTCGACATCCAGAACGAGCTGGTTGTCCGCCAGGTTCAGGTGGGTCAGCTGAGTAAGCTGCTCGATGCCCTCGGGCACGGTCACCAGCGTATTGCCGCTAAGGTCGAGTCGGCGCAAGCCGGAAAACCGCTCGATGAACGCCCGTTCCAGGGTGGCCAGCTTCAGGTTGCGCAGCGTCAGGTGACTCAGATGGCCGAACTGGACATGCTCGGGCAGGGTCGGCAACTCACCGACGACCTCGCCATCGACGATCAGCTGGTAGTTGCCAGCCGCATCGCTCGACTTGCGCCGCCAGGTGCGGCGCAGGTACTTGGCCAGTCGACGACGCTGGAGCCGCTGCAACAGGCCATCGCCCTCGCGGCACCACTGCTCCAGTGTCGCGCGCAATGACGATAGCTGACGCTCCAGGTCGACAAGGTGCTGCCAGGGCGACAAGCCCGCCGACACCTGCTGCTCGAGATAATCGCCGATCTGCCCTTCGCTGAGGGTCGGGAACAGTCGACGCATTCCCCTGGTGAGGCTGGCGACCGCCCCTTGCCCACGCCCGCTCAAGGGATAGCCCAGGCGCCCATCTCCCAGCCGCACCGGAGGGCGCAGGCCACGCGCCGGGGCAAGCATACCGATCAAGCTGGCGGCCTGCTCGCGGTCGGCATTGATCCTGCGCAACACGGCAGTGGTCAGTTGCTTGGCGGTGGGCTGGACGACACCCAGTTGCAGCTTCTGTGACAGCTCCATATGCCACAGCAACGCCTGCGCCAGGCTGTCCTCTGGCGTACTGCCAACTACCGCCTGCCCGGCCGCGTCGATGGCCTGATGGCCTTGGGCAGTGCAGACGATACGTCGCACCTGCGTCGCCTCGTCCGCTCCCTGACGCGCCAGCACCACCCCATCGGCCGCGCCGTCGCGCAGTTCCACCCTCACCTCCTGACGCCAGGGCATCAGTTGGTCGGCCATGCGTAGCATCAAAAGGCGCGTATCGGTGTTGACCGCTTGGGCCTGCAACAGCCCGGCACAGGCCCGGTCCAGGCGTGCATCGCGCAGTGCCCAACGGGCCTGCTCGGCCAGCGGCAGGGGGACTTTCGAAGAGGCCAGCATCCGCGCATGTTGCGCGCCGCTGGCCAGCGCATGGATCGCCTTGGCGCTGCGCCGGCTCAGGTTGGGAAAGTCACGCTGCAACAGTCTCGGCCCCGCCTCTTCGGCCTGCTGTCGACCGGCGATGCGCAACTCGACCGCCTCGGCATCCAGGGCTGGCTCGGCCACATGCAGGCGATGGCGATCCAGTGCGTCGATCAGCCTGGCCGGCGCTGGCGCGCCTTCCAGATGCAGCCGACGCAGGCGGTCGGCATCGATACCGGTGGTCTGGGTCAGTGCCCGGGCCTCGACATCACTGACATCGGCCAGTGCGCTGCCTAGCCGCGCCAGCAACAGACGCTCATCCTGCCAGTCGCCAGGCTGATCGAGATCGTGATGCCAGCCGCCCGTGCCGTTATCGCGCAGCACGGGCGAATAAGCGCCTTCCCTGATCGGGTGGACGATTCGCCACTCGCCCTCGCCCACGGCAGGCTCGACCTTGAAGCTGCCAGCGTGCAGCTTCAGTGCGTGTTGTTCGACGTGACTCTGCACCTGACCGATCGCCGCCTCCACCTCGCGACTGCGGTAGGCATCCAGGGACGCGTTGCACAGCCGCAGGCGGTCGTCGACCAGCACCGGCAACAGCCCGTCGACAAAGTCCACGCGCTGCGCCAAGCGCGCCACAGCCGCCGTGGCTGCGGCAGTGCCCGCGCCCACCACCACGCTCGCCGCCACGGCGAACACGTGCCCGAGCGCCGCCTCGCGGTCGCCCAACTGCCAATCCTGGTAACCCTCGTACACCTCGCGGGCGACCTGCACCGCGCTGACGCCAAGCATCGCCAGGCCAAGCCCGGGGACGAACAACGAGGCCAGCGTCAGCAGGTCGAGCCCGGCGCTTTCATATTCGTGCAGGCGCGCCTCCCGGGTCGCCCGGTCTTCGTCCTCGGTAGGCACTGCCAGCACCCGGGCATCGTCGATGATTCGATCGGTCTGGGCTCGGCGCAGGTAAGGCAGCAGTTCGCCCTCGATGGGCAGGTCACGTCCGTCCAGCACCACCGCGACCGTCCCTGGCTCAGCCAGCAACGCGCTCAAGGCATGGGTGAAGGCGGGACGGTCGCGCTCGCTGACGAACCGGGCGAAGAACGCCGGATAGCCCGGCTCACGCATACGTCGACCGAGCACCGCGTACAGTGCCGCCCACGAGGCATGGCGCCCGAGCGCACCCTCTGGGTCGCCCGGTATCCAGGCGACCACGCCTTCCAACGGCGCATCGCTACTGGCATCGCGGCGGATTTCCAGGGTGACCGGGCCAATCATGCGCTTGCCCAGCAGGTACAGCTGCCGGGGACGCACCGACACTGCATAAGCCGGCACGATGGCCGTGGCACTGACCACCGGCAACAGTTGCAGGAAGGTACGTTCGTCGATCGCTTGGCTGAGCGCACCCAGGCGCAACTGGGCCTCGAAATTCGAGCGCAGGATTTCCTCGAGCCCTTTCTCCAGTGCCCGGGCTACCTGTGGGTCGGTAGGTGCCAAATGGCTCTTGAGGTAGGTCTGGTACTGCCCACCCAGATCGAGTGTGCGGCACAGCGCAATGAACTGCCCTGGAGCAAGCGCCAAGGTGGCGCCATTGTCGTCGAACAGACGCGAGTCGGACTGCAAGGCCGTGTCGTCCTCTTCGCTGGCGGCAAAATTGTGCAATGCGCCAACCAGCAGGCCCTGCTCCGATTCGTGGCGGATCCAGCTCAACGGCCCTACGGGCAGGACCAGCGGGTCGAGCTCACGCCACACCCGTAGCATCCGGCACTTGCGCACATCGAGCAGCTCCCCGGTCGCCTCTTGCATGGCCTTGACCAGCAGCGGTTCGGCAAAGGCGTCCAGGGAAACGACCGCGCCGCGCAAGGTCTCCAGCTGGGTTTGCGCCCGTTGCTGGGTCAGCAGCGCCTGGTGCAGTGCGTTCAGGCGATCGACGCTGGCGTTTTTCATCCAGTGAGGAAGCTGCTCGGCAATGAACGCATCGACCGAATCGCGGGCAATAGCGGAAGAGGTCATGGTCTGTTCCTTCGGTTTTAGGGGAACCGGAGAACACCACAGCCATCCGCTTCAGCGGAGTTACTTAACGCTCACCGTCGCCATGGTTACGTTCGAAGGTTGCGCTGCCCATGGCCCGTATCTGTCCCTCGATAAGCGCCTCGAAGGGTTGCAGCAAGGCATCGAAGCAGGTGGGTTGCTCGAGGATGTTCAAGGCCTGTACCACTGCCTCCAGCGTAGAAAGCGCGCCAGGCTCGGGCGCCTTGCGCAGGCGATAACGCGATGCTGCGACCGCCTCCAGGGTCACCCTGGGCAGCGCCTCGAGCAATGGGTTCAGGTACAGCAGCTTGCGTGCCTTGCGCCAGGTGCCGTCGGGCACGATCAGCAGCAGCGGCCTGTCATCGCACGATCCGTAAGCCACCAAGGGCTGCGCCTGCTCACCTGGGAAAAGCAACGTCGCGCGATACCCCGAGGTGTCCAGCAGAGCAGGCAAGTCATCGAACACCTCGCCCACACGCAACTCGGCATTGACCAGCCCCAAGGCGGCCAGGCGGGCAGTGTTCAAGGCGTGGGAAGATTCGCTCGGGTGTTGCAGCACGACCACGCGGGTACGGCTGTCGAGGCGCGGAATCAGCGGGCAAAGGCAGTGGTCCAGCGGGCGCTGGCAGCGCTCGCAGCGGGGTCTGGGCATCGGTATCTCCTTACCGGGCGCAGTGTGCCACAGCCTCAGGTAAAAGCCCCCACGTCCCTGTGGGGAAAATACGACGTCAGCGGTTGAAGCGTTCGGCCAGGCTGTGCAGGTATTCGGCCATGCGTTCCAGGTCCTGGCTGATCTCGGCGCCCTGCTGGGCCTGCCCGGCGCTCTGGTCGCACAACTGGGCGATGCGCACGATCTGCTGGTTGATGTCCTCGGCCACGTGGCTTTGCTGCTCGGAAGCCGTGGCCATCTGCTGGCTCATGCCAGTGATGCGGCTCACTGCCTGGACGATGCCGCACAGCGCCGACTGCACCGCCTCGACACTGTGTACGCTGTCGCGGGAGATCTGCTCGCCCCGGCTGGCGCTGCTGACCGCCCGCTCGGCGCCGGCACGCAACGAGGCAATGATTTGATGGATTTCCTCGGTGGAGGAGCGGGTGCGCTGGGCCAGCGAACGCACCTCGTCGGCCACCACCGCGAACCCCCGCCCCTGCTCGCCCGCCCGTGCAGCCTCGATGGCGGCGTTGAGCGCCAGCAGGTTGGTCTGCTCGGCGATAGAGGTGATCACATCCACCACGCTGCCGATCGACTGGGTCTGCTCGGCCAGGGCATTCACCGCCTGGCCGATATCGCCCACCGCCTCGCTCATGCTGCCCATGGCCTTGAGGCTCTGCTCGGCCAGCTCGCTGCCCTGCTGCGCCAGCTGGTCGCAGTCGCTGGCGGCGTGGGCGGTGCTCTGCACGTTGTGGGTGACCTGCTGGATGGTCGCCGCCATTTGCGCGATGGCGGTGGCCGACTGGTCGGTTTCGCTGCGCTGGCGGTCGAGCATCTGCGCCTGGGAGTCGGACAGCTCGGCGGACTGCGCGGCCCGCGACTTGACCCCGACACCGGCATCTACCAGGCGGGTCAGGGCCGTCTGCAAACGCGCCTCTTCGCTGACAATGGCCAGGTCCAATTGCCCACGCAGGCCAGGGCTATCGCTGTAGGTCAGGGCCACCAGCGGGCTGGTGAAGGCCTTCGGGTGCTCCGCCAGGGTGCGGCGGATGGCGCTGTTCTGGCGTAACTCGATGAGGTACCAGGCGCCCAGCAGGCTGGCCATCAGCACCGCCAGCGCGGCATAGGCCGGCAACCACAGGTAGGCGGCGGCCGACAGCAGCCCGGCCACGACCAGCGGCCAACCTTCGCCCAGGTGATGCAGCACACGCGCCGCCCAGGGCACCGGCCGCTGCCCGGCACGTAGCCGCGCGTAGAGCGCCTCGGCGCGGCGGATCTGTTCGCGGCTGGGCACCGAGCGCACCGACTCGTAGCCGCTGATGCGGCCATTTTCGTAGACCGCCGTGACGTAGGCGCTGACCCAGTAGAAATCGCCGTTCTTCGCACGGTTCTTGACCACGCCCATCCACGGCTTGCCCTGCTTGATGGTGTCCCACATATGGCCGAACACGGACGGCGGCATGTCAGGGTGGCGCACCAGGTTGTGCGTCTGCCCCACCAACTCGTCGTAGGTGAAGCCGCTGATCGCCACGAAGGCATCGTTGCAATAGGTGATACGGCTGTTGAGGTCGGTGGTGGAGATCAGTCGCTGCTCGCTGGGGAACGTTCTTTCATGCTCGGTGACGGGCAAATTCATGCGCATCGTGGCGATCCTTGCTGTCGAGATATGAGAAATTTCAACAAAGCAAGTAAAGGTTTAGCAGAGCTTTTTCAGGCTGGTGATGAGGATTTAGTAGGAAAGTTCCCTATCTGACGGAATGTATTTACAGCGTCTGTCCACGCAATTGGACGCAATCGCCCGCTGTAACCTTTCACCCAACGTTCAACTGCGACTTGAGCAGGTCACGGAAAGTCTGGATCAAAGGCTCCCGGCTGCGCCCGCGGCGGATGATGAGCGAGAACGGCGCCTGGTAGCCGAACGTGGCAGGCGACAGCACGCGCAGGTCGCCCTTGTCGACCCAAGCCTGCGCATAGTGCTCGGGCAGGTAGCCAATGTAGGCGCCGGAAAGAATCAGGATCAGCTGCGCCTCCATGCTCTCCACCGTCGCCGCGCTGTGCTTGAAGCCGTGGCGTGCCAGCTCCGCCTGGCTCCAGTAGCCGCGCCCGACCATGCGCTGCTGGGTGATGACCTGCGCAGGGATGCGCCGCTCGCTGAACAGCGAATGGCGGCTGCTGCAATACAGCCAGTGCTGTTCGCGGTACAGCGGTTGGTAGACCAGGCCACTCATGCGCGAGGAAAACGCGCCGATGGCCAGGTCCAGTCGGTTGTCCTGCACCCCAAGCTGCAGCTCATAGGGGCTGGACACCGACAGGTGCAGGTGCACGCCCGGATGCTCCTGGCTGTAGGCACCGATGGCTTCGGCCAGCGGCAAGGCGCGGTCGCCGACCGTGGAGTCGATCACCCCCAGGTTCAAGGTGCCGCGCAGTTCACCCTTGAGCGCTGCGGCATACTGTTCGAAGCCGTCGAGCTCGGCGAACAGGCGCAAGGTCTCCTGGTGGAACAACTCACCCTTGCTGGTCAGGCTGAAACCACCACGACCGCGGTGGCACAGCACCAGGCCCAGGGCGCTCTCCAGCTGGCTCATGTAGGTGCTGATGGCCGAGGTGGACAGGTTCAGCTCGCGCTGGGCATTGGCGAAACCCTGGTGGCGCACCACGCTGACGAAGATGCGCAGCAGTTTCAGGTCGGGCATGGAAGACGCCATGGTGCAGGGGTTCCGCAGGCTGGAAATGCGCAGAGTCTAACTCGCTCGATGGCCTTTAGTTCAGAAATTCCTGAAGTAAGTATTTGTCGGTAGCGATTCTTCCCGGCCACTACCTTGCGCAGACTGCGGCGAAATGTCCCTGCTTGCCGACCGCTCACGTCGTAGCAGAGGTACTGACAAACAGAACAATCGCAAAACTGATGAGGCCCACCGTGGACAAGATTCTCCACCAACCACTGGGCGGCAACGAAATGCCGCGTTTCGGCGGCATCGCCACCATGCTCCGTCTGCCCCACCTGCCAAGCGCCGAAGGCCTGGACGCCGCCTTCATCGGCGTGCCGCTGGACATCGGCACCTCGCTGCGCTCCGGTACCCGCTTCGGCCCGCGGCAGATCCGCGCCGAGTCGGTGATGATCCGCCCCTACAACATGGCCACAGGTGCCGCGCCGTTCGACTCGCTGTCGGTGGCCGACATTGGTGACGTGGCGATCAACACCTTCAACCTGCTCGACGCCGTGCGCATCATCGAAGAAGCCTACGACGAGATCGTCGAGCACAATGTCATCCCGATGACCCTGGGCGGCGACCACACCATCACCCTGCCGATCCTGCGGGCCCTGCACAAGAAGCACGGCAAGATCGGCCTGGTGCACATCGACGCCCACGCCGACGTCAACGACCATATGTTCGGCGAGAAGATCGCCCACGGCACCACTTTCCGCCGCGCCGTGGAAGAAGGCCTGCTCGATTGCGAGCGCGTGGTGCAGATCGGCCTGCGCGCCCAGGGCTACACCGCTGACGACTTCAACTGGAGCCGTCGCCAGGGCTTTCGTGTGGTGCAGGCCGAGGAATGCTGGCACAAGTCGCTGGCGCCGCTGATGGCCGAGGTACGCGAGAAAGTCGGTGGCGGGCCTGTGTACCTGTCCTTCGACATCGATGGCATCGACCCGGCCTGGGCGCCAGGCACCGGCACCCCGGAAATCGGCGGCCTGACCACCATCCAGGCGATGGAAATCATCCGCGGTTGCCAGGGCCTGGACCTGATCGGCTGCGACCTGGTGGAGGTCTCGCCCCCCTACGACACCACTGGCAACACCTCGTTGCTGGGCGCCAACCTGTTGTTCGAGATGCTCTGCGTACTCCCAGGCGTGGTGCGCCGCTGACGCGCGTCTCGCCCCGTAGCAACCCAGGCAGGAGCCATGGGACAGGGCCATAGAGGCCCACCACTATAAGACAAAGACCGCCGGGCACGGTGAGCCCGCCCGAGCGGTCGATCTCGCCATAATAAAGATAATCGGAGACACCCCATGGCCTTGGACATCATTGTTGTAGTGCTCTATGCCGCCGCCATGCTCGCGCTTGGCTACTACGGCATGCGGCGCGCGAAAACCCACGAAGACTACCTGGTAGCCGGGCGCAACCTCGGCCCGACCCTGTACATGGGCACCATGGCCACCACCGTACTGGGCGGTGCGTCCACCGTCGGTACCGTGCGCCTGGGCTACGTGCACGGCATTTCCGGCTTCTGGCTGTGCGCCGCGCTGGGCCTGGGCATCATCGCCCTGAACCTGTTCCTCGCCAAACCCCTGCTGCGCCTGCGCATCTTCACCGTGACCCAGGTGCTGGAGCGGCGCTACAACCCCATGGCGCGCCAGGCCAGCGCGGTGATCATGCTGGCTTATGCGCTGATGATCGGCGTGGTTTCCACCTTGGCCATGGGCACCGTACTGGAAGTGTTGCTGGACGTGCCGTTCTGGATGGCGTTGCTGTTCGGTGGCGGCGTGGTGGTGGTCTACTCGACCATCGGCGGCATGTGGTCGCTGACCCTGACCGACATCGTGCAGTTCGTCATCAAGACCGTGGGCCTGATGTTCATCCTGCTGCCGGTGTGCGTCTACAAGGCCGGCGGCTGGGACACCCTGGTAGCCAAGCTGCCGGCGGCCAGCTTCCAGCTGACCACCATCGGCTGGGACACTATCATCACCTACTTCCTGATCTACTTCTTCGGCATCCTGATCGGCCAGGACATCTGGCAGCGCGTGTTCACCGCGCGTGACGAGAAGGTCTGCCAGCGTGCAGGCACCACCGCCGGGATCTACTGCGTGCTGTACGGCCTGGCCTGCGCGATGATCGGCATGGCCGCCCATGTGCTGATGCCAGACCTGGCCAACCCGAACAACGCCTTCGCCGAGATGATCAAGACCACCCTGCCCGACGGCATCCGTGGCCTGCTGATGGCCGCGGCACTGGCGGCGATGATGTCCACCGCCAGCGCCGGCCTGCTGGCAGCGTCCACCACCCTGACCGAAGACCTGCTGCCCAAGCTGCGCGGCGGCAAGCAGTCGAGCCTGGGCGTGAACCGCCTGTTCACCCTGCTCACCGGCCTTGCGGTGCTGGGCATCGCCCTGGCGGTGAATGATGTGATCGCGGCCCTGACCCTGGCCTACAACCTGCTGGTCGGTGGCATGCTGATCCCGCTGATCGGTGCGATCTTCTGGAAACGCGCGACCACCGCCGGTGCCATCGCCAGCATGTCGCTGGGCTTCGTCACCGCGCTGTTCTTCATGTTCAAGGACGGCATGGAAGCCAACTCGCCGATCTACTACAGCCTGGCGGTGGGCCTGGTGAGCTTCGTGCTGGTCAGCCTGCTGTCGCGCAAGCCAACGGCGGCGGTAAACCTGGCTTGAAATAACGCGACAACGAAAAAGGCCGCTGCATCGCACTGATGCAGCGGCCTTTTTTCATGGTTTCAGCGGCGACGCGGCTGGCGTTTGCGCTGTTCTTCGTCAGTCGGTATCGGTACCGGCTGCAATGGTGGCGGGAGCAAGCCCAGGGCGACAGCAAGGTCGTGGAGCCAGTTGTACATGCGCTTGTTCATAGTGCCCCCTTTACGGGTCAGCCTCACGGCAAATCCAAGTCTTGCGATGCTTCATACAGATCATAGTCGGATGTTCTGTATTGCGCATGCCTCTATTCATACACATAAGGGCGAGTTTGACGCGGATCAAGCAGAAAGCGCGTGTGCCGACGGCCGGTCAACTGTTTCCGCTTGTTGCAAATCGATCCAGAGCCCCGATCGGAAACCCGTTCAGCCGATCACCCGCCGCAATTGCCGACGCACCCAAGGCTCGGCGCTGACCATCACGACCCCCAGCAATACCATCAGGGCCCCCAGTACGAAGTTCAGGCTCAGCGGCTCGCCCAGTAACAGCACACCGAACGTCACGCCAAACAGCGGTGTGATGAACGAGAACACCGCCAGGTTCGAAGCCAGGTACTTGCGCAGCAGCCAGAACCAGGTGAGGTAACTGAAGAATGACACCACCAGGCCCTGGAACAGCACGCTGCCGATGGCCAGCGG
The DNA here is from genome assembly GCF_050280645.1 of Pseudomonas sp. NPDC089554. Lineage (NCBI taxonomy): Bacteria > Pseudomonadati > Pseudomonadota > Gammaproteobacteria > Pseudomonadales > Pseudomonadaceae > Pseudomonas > Pseudomonas sp. NPDC089554. The sequence continues at coordinate 54,973 of NZ_JBNNVR010000003.1, read as the reverse complement.
GGTCAGTACCACGGCGCCGATCTGCCCGCTCAGCAACGCCATCAGCAGCAGCCCGGCGAAACCCACCGCCAATTGGTAGAACAGCGTCAACGTCGCAGGCGCCTCCGACAGGCGCGACGCGCGTACTACCACCGTGGTCGCGCCCCAGGCCAACCCCGCCAACACGCCCAAGGCATCGCCCCATAGCATGGAAGCATCGAGGGTCTCGAACGACATGCCCCCGGCGAATGCCGTGGCGATACCAGCGAATGCCAGCAAAATCCCCAACCACTGCAGAGGCCGCAAGCGCTCGCTGGGCAGCAACAGATGCAGGCCCAAGGCAGTGAATACCGGCGCGGTGTAGAGAAATACCGACATGTGCGCTGCCGACGTCAACTTCAGACCTTCGGCGATGAACAGGAACTCCAGGCCGAACAATCCACCGGCCAACAACCCGGCGCGCCATGTGCTGCCAACCTGTCCCCAACCACCGCGCCAGCAGATCATCAGGCCCACCAGCGCAGCGGCGATACCTGAGCGCAGGGCGGCCTGCATCACCGGGGCGATATCGGCAGCGGCCCATTTGATCAGTACCTGCTGGCAACCCCAGATCAGGCATAGCCCGAGCATTACCTGCAAGGCAAAGGCATCGGGGTGTTTGCGGGCCGCACTCATGGGCGGCCCTCAAGGTTCGGGGTTGGCATCGGCAACGCTCGGCAGTGAAAAACGGACTGCCGATTATCGGGTGTGCCGCCCGCGTATGACCAGCCTCGAACGCGTGATCAGGCGATCTGCGCCTTGGCCGATACCCGCTCGAAGGTACTTTCGTCCAGCGCGTCCGCCTGTTCGTCCAACACCTGCCGCGGGTGCTCGAAGCCGGGGATGCTGCTGTCGATCAGACTGAGCAGGCGCGAGCCGCGCTCGGTGAGCACGAAGTTCTTGCCATTACCGCCATCTTCGGCGGGCCGGCTATCGATGAAGCCGCGCATGAACAGCAGTTGCTCGTACTCGCAGGCGAGGGTTTTCAAGTGGTCCAGATCGCCCACCGGCTCGCCTTGGGCGGCCAGCGCGGCCGCATGCTGCTCGGCATAGGGGCGGGCGGTGAAGGTATGACCGGCGCCGTTCTGCACCTCGTGCAGCAAGCGTTCGATCAGGTCCCAGTCGTAGGTGCTCATGGTGGTGGCCTCTTGCTGTGGACAGGGGTACACAGCTTCGGACTCACGGGGTCACGGCAACGTTCAAACAGAATCAACGCAGGCGTTGCTGCGCCTGCATGTATTGACGCAGCAATTGGTTGATCCGGGTTTGGTAACCGCTGCCCTGCTCCTTGAACCAGGCCAGCACGTCGGCGTCCAGGCGAATCGTCACGGCTTTCTTGGCCGGGACCTGCAGCTGGGCTTGCTGGAAGAATGCTTCGTCCAGCTCCGGAATATCCGAAGTGTCGATGTCGTGGTCCTGCTGGCGGGCCAGGCGGCTCCAGTCAGTGCTGGATGGTTTGGTCATAACGTATGGCCTCCTTTCTGGTGGCTTTTCGGGCGGAAATGATGCGAATCACATCACCACGCCGCTCGGTATATACAACCACGCCAACCAGCCCTCTCAGCCAACCAAGGCTGACCCAGCGGGCCTCGTCGTAGTCATATCGGTCATCGCACACGCTCAACATTGGGTGCAGGAACATTTCTGGCACGTCACGGAAATCGATACCGTGCTTACGAATGTTGAGCAGGTTCTTGCGCTCATCCCATTCAAACTGCATGAGACTGCACGTATTTACTTTTGTACATACACAATACGCCCTCCTGGCGACGAAGGCTAGAAGAGGCGTGAGGCGCAAATCAATTGGGCAAATGATCGAAAATGAAGATAAGGAAAAGCCCCACGCAGGACAGGGACGGCAGCTACACGCAGCTCATAGGTTCACCTGAACTTTCCAAACGCGTTAGCGCTCAACCCTTCAACCCTGTTGCGGAGGCTGTCGTTATGAAGATCGTGCACAGCGTCACACTGCTCACCACCCTGCTCTTCACCCTGCCCACCTGGGCCTGCACCCCGGAAGAGGCCACGCAAAAGCGCGAGGACCTGGCCAAGCTGGTTACCCAGCTGACCGAACAAAACCCGCAAAAGGCCAAGGAAATCAACGATGAGCTGCAAGGCATGGAGCTGGGCACGGCGAGCAAGGACTTGCCGGACAAATGCCAGCTGATCGACAAGCGCATCGCGGAATTGAAAACAGCAGAGAAGAAAGCAGAGTGATCGAACCTCATCGCGGCATTGCACCGCGATGAGGCAACAAAACGCCGTTACTCAGCGGCAGGCGCGCGCTTCTTCAGTGGCGCCATGCCGTCGGCGCTGGCCAGCGGCTTGGCTTTAGGCTTGCCTGCCGGCTTGCGCTTGGCTGCGGCCTTCTTGTCGGCGCCACCTTTCTTCTCGACCTTTTTCTTCTTGGTACCAGCAGCCTTACCCGAGGCCTTGACCTTCTTCGGCCCGCTGTAGGTGCCCTTGACCTCCTTGATGACCCGGCGCTCGAACTGCTGCTTGAGGTAGCGTTCGATGCTCGACATCAGGTTCCAGTCGTTGTGGGTGATCAGCGAGATGGCCAGGCCTTCGCCGCCGGCACGGCCAGTGCGGCCCACGCGGTGCACGTACTCGTCGCCACTGCGCGGCATGTCGAAGTTGATCACCAGGTCCAGGCCGTCGATGTCCAGGCCACGGGCTGCCACGTCGGTGGCCACCAGTACCTTGGAACTGCCCTGCTTGAAGCGCTCGATGGCCAGCTTGCGGTCTTTCTGGTCCTTCTCGCCGTGCAGTACGAAGGCTTTCACGTCCTTGGCCACCAGGTGCCCGTAGATACGGTCGGCCAGGGCGCGGGTATTGGTGAAGATGATCGCCTTGTCGAAGGTCTCGTTGGCCAGCAACCACTGCACGATCTGCTCTTTGTGCTGGTCGTGGTCGGCGGTAATGATCTGCTGGCGGGTGCCTTCGGCCAGTTGCGAGACGCTGTTGAGCATCAGGTGCTCGGGGTCCTTCAGCACCTTGCCGATCACCTCGCGCAGGGCTGCACCGCCGGTGGTGGCGGAGAACAGCAGGGTTTGCTCGCGGTTCTCGCATTCCTTGCACAGGCGCTCCATGTCCTCGGCGAAGCCCATGTCGAGCATGCGATCGGCTTCATCGAGCACCAGCACCTGCACATGGGACAGGTCGAGGTTGCCGGCATTGAGGTGCTCGAGCAGGCGGCCCGGGGTGCCGATCAGCACATCCGGCACCTTGCGCAGCAGCGCGGCCTGTTCCTTGAAATCTTCGCCGCCGGTGACCAGGCCCGACTTGATGTAGGTGAACTGTGAGAACAGCTGTACCTGCTTGAGGGTCTGCTGGGCCAGCTCGCGGGTCGGCAGCAGGATCAACGCGCGAATCTCCACCCGAGGGCCGCTCAGGTCGACCAGGCGGTTGAGCATCGGCAGCACGAAGGCAGCGGTCTTGCCACTGCCGGTCTGCGCCGTCACCCGCAGGTCGCGCCCTTGCAGGGCCAGGGGAATGGCCGCCGCCTGCACCGGGGTCGGCTCGACAAATTTCAGCTCGGCCACGGCTTTGAGCAGGCGTTCGTGCAGGGCGAATTGGGAAAACACGGGTGTACCTCAGGTAGATGCGGACAATTCGGTTGCATAGGGTAACGTTTTCCGCGGCCTTAGCCGAATTTCTTTTGGCATCCTGCGCCGCTTCCACGCTCTAATGGCGCCTCGTTCCACACTGCACGGCATTTGGTTTCACATGGATATTCAACGACTCTGGCACGACTCCCTGGACCTCTGGGGCACCCTCGACCAACACCCTTTGCTCCACGCCGCCCTGGGCCTGGCGGTTTTGCTGCTGGTTTCCCTGCTGCTCGGGCGCCTGGCGCGCCTGCTGGTGATGCACGGCTCACGCCTGCTGGCCCGGCAACCGGCGCTGCGCTGGCTCGACGACCTGCGCCACAACAAGGTGCTGCAACGCTTGGCGCAAACCACGCCGTCACTGGTGATCCAGTTCGGCTTGCGCCTGGTGCCGGAACTCTCCGACAACGCCCAGCACTTCCTCGGCAACGTCGCCCTCGCCTTCACCCTGCTGTTCATGACCATGGCGTTGTCGTGCCTGCTCGATGCCCTGCTGGACATCTACGCCCGCACCGAACACGCTCGCACCCGCTCGATCAAGGGCTATGTGCAACTGGCCAAGATGGTGCTGTGGGTGTTCAGCGCGATCGTCATCGTCGCCACCCTGATCGACCGCTCGCCACTGTTGCTGCTGTCGGGCCTGGGCGCCATGTCGGCGGTGCTGCTGTTGGTATACAAGGACACCCTGCTGTCGTTCGTCGCCAGCGTGCAGCTGACCAGCAACGACATGCTGCACGTGGGCGACTGGATCGAGATGCCCCAGGTCGGCGCCGATGGCGATGTGGTGGACATCACCCTGCACACGGTCAAGGTGCAGAACTTCGACAAGACCATCGTCTCCATCCCCACCTGGCGCCTGATGAGCGAGTCGTTCCGCAACTGGCGCGGCATGCAGCAGTCCGGAGGGCGGCGCATCAAGCGCAGCCTGTTCATCGATGTCGCCGGGGTGCGCTTTCTCACCCGCGAGGAAGAGCAGCGCCTGAGCCAGGTAAGCCTGCTGACCGACTACCTGGCTCAGAAACGCCAGGAGCTGATGCACTGGAACGAAAGCCTCGGCCCGGTGGCAGAGCTTTCGGCCAACCGCCGCAAGCTGACCAACATCGGCACCTTCCGCGCCTTCGCCCTGGCCTACCTCAAGCATCACCCGCATGTGCAGCAAGGCATGACCTGCATGGTCAGGCAGATGCAGACCACTGCCGAGGGCGTGCCGCTGGAGATCTACTGCTTCACCAACACCACGGTCTGGGCCGAGTACGAGCGTATCCAGGGCGATATCTTCGACTATCTGCTGGCGGTGCTGCCGGAGTTTGGCCTGAGCCTGTACCAGCAGCCGAGCGGCAATGACATGCGCGTCGGGTTGGCGGGGCGTAGCGCCCCGGACGCCTTGCCGCAGCTCCCGCAAGAAATGAACGAAGCCTGAGGCAGCGGGGCTGCTCCCTCGGCCCTTTTCTGGCAGGAAAATTCTATGTAGGCCCTATGGCGATATGAAATTCCCATGGGGTCATGAATTTCTTGAACATAGTGTTTAGTGCCGATAGCCAAAGATCAAAAAAACCATCAATTTTTCACCCCACAGTTACATCTTCTGAAACAGATACTTTCAGCTTTAATACCTCCTCTTGTAGTCCGCTTCTGAATTGCGCTCCTCGCTCCATAACGTATTGCCCCAACACTTTCCCAGACCTAGGCTGCACCACTCGACCGAATCGTCGGGCAGCGTTGCCCCACCAGAACAATTGTCAGGGAAAGATCAGCATGGCTTTGGACGCGTACATTCAGATCGACAGTATTCCAGGCGAAGCACTGGACGAAAAATACACTCAATGGATTGAAGTGCTGGGTTACGACTTTGGCGTCAGCCAAAGCACTTCTGCTACGGCAAGTTCCGCAGGCGGGGCGACATCAGGCCGCACCTCAGTGACCAACTTCACATTCACCAAATACCTCGACAGTGCAAGTTGCAAACTGATGGAGGCCAGCTGCACGGGCCTACATCTGAAAGAGGTGAAACTCGCCCTCTGCCGCGCAGGCGGTGAAAAACTCAAATATTTCGAAATCACTCTTGAAGAAGTGATCATCGCCGAGTACTCGCAGAGCGTGGACACAGGAGTACCGCTGGAAGTGGTGCAACTCAACTACGGCCGGATCAAGACCACTTACACTCAGCAACGGCGCCTTGATGGCAGTGGCGGCGGCCATATTGCCGGCGGCTGGGACCGAATTGGCAATAGAAAGTACGCGTGAGGATGCTGCCATGTCTGAAGCCCGCACATACCTCAACCTCAAGCTGCAAAACTATCACCGGCTGAAATCTGACCTGGCGCTCACCGGCCACGCGCTGGAAAAATTCGATGTGCTGAATGCGCACATTGCCAATACGGTGGTCCGTAGCGGTGAACTCATCATCCTCGGCGACCCCACCACGGCGTCCTGCACCAGCCAGGAAGCCTGGATGATGAGGCAGGCGACCATCGTGCACATGGGGCTGATGCGCAACGGTCAAGGAGTGGATAACTTTTTTCTGGATAACTTCGAAATCCTGAAAAGCCTGATTGCGCATGCGTCCATGGGCGCGGGCGTGGCCAGTGAAGGGTGGAGCACGCATCTGAAGGCGATCGAAGCGACGCTGATGGATATCGAGAAACTGCATCAGCAGTACCTTGGATCGGGGGCGACCGGTAGCCGGGATCAGTTCTATGCCAAGCGCTCAGCTTTGTTCATGAGGCTGGACGAGCAACTGAGCAAGATGGCGGCGTACGGTTCCGGTCTAAGAAACAAGGGTTCGATCAAAAGGACGTTAGGGATCTCCACGAAGAGCTATTTGCATACAGGTGAGATTGCAGGGTATGCCAACAAGGTTTCGAGGGTAGCGAAGGCTTCTAACCTAATCAAGAAAGGAACCTATGTCGGGATTGCGTTAGATGTAGCTGCTACTGGCCTTGATATACATAAAGCCTGCGTACTGGGGCGTGAAGAGGAATGCCAAAAAGCAAAATATGTTGACGCGGGCGTAGTCAGTGAAGGGAGGAGCAAAATCATACAATGACGCCTGTTTTATTGGCGCTCATCGCTGTCTTCTCGTTCATGACCATGTGTATTTGCACATGCATATTTATATACATAGCAATATTTCAGATCAAAAAAAATCGAATCATCTCTCATGGCCTGCAAATTCGTAGAAGACAACATCACCCTTTATTCAAATGCTGGAATTATCGGAAAAGCGATGCGAGCTTGCATGGTTGCCGGAATGCTAACCACACCGAAATTTTACACTCATCGAGGCTTGGCCGATGCTGACCAATAAAAAACTTTCCCCATGAAAAAAAACGAATCATGCAAATAGCCTGGACTGAACTAATGTTATCTTTCAGCACATTAATCATGGTGCACATTGCCAATAAATTATTCAGCCCTACCTGAAACGGCCAGGCCTCGCTCAGCGAGGCCTGTGCTCGCGCTCAAAACCTGGGCTTGAGCGCTTGCCAGCTTGGGTCGTACTTCTGCATCTGAGTTACATCGTTGCGCTGGCGAATACCGCACGTCAGGTACAGATCATTGAGCTTGGCCAGCTGTTCATAGTCCAGCTCAACGCCAAGCCCAGGCGCCCCGGTCAACTGCACGCAACCGTCGACGATAGGCAACTTGCCGCCCTTGATCACCTCTTCCTCCGGCTCCTGCCACGGGTAATGGGTATCACAGGCGTACGACAGGTTGGGCACCGCCGCCGCCACATGGGTCATGGCCATCAGGCTGATGCCTAGGTGCGAGTTGGAGTGCATGGAGACACCCAGGCCGAAGGTGTCGCACATGCGCGCCAGGATTTGCGTATCCCGAAGCCCGCCCCAGTAGTGATGGTCGGCTAATACGATCTGCACGCTGTTCAGGGCTACGCTGCGACGGAACTCGTCGAAGTCGGTCACCACCATATTGGTCGCCAGCGCAATGCCCGTGCGCTTGTGCACCTCGGCCATGCCCTCCAACCCCGGGCACGGGTCTTCGTAATACTCCAGGTCGTCGCCCAGCAACTCGGCCATGCGCAGCGAGGTTTGCACCGACCAGTTACCGTTCGGATCGATACGCAGCGGGGTGTCGGGAAATGCCTTGCGCAGCGCCTTGATGCACGCCACCTCGTGCTCAGGCCCCAGCAACGTGCCGGCCTTGAGCTTGATGCTCTTGAAGCCATTCTCCTCGATCATGGTGCGAGCCTGCGCCACCACCTGCTCCGGGCTGATGCACTCGCCCCAACGGTCGGCCTTATAGGGGCTGCCCACATGTTCGGCATACTTGAAGAACAGGTAGGCACTGAACGGCACGCGGTCACGCACCGCGCCCCCGAGCAAATCCACCAGCGGCATGCCCAGCGAACGTGCTTGCAGGTCGAGAAATGCCACTTCGAACGCCGAGTAGGCATTGGCCACCTGCTTACTGGGGTGAGAACCCGGCGCCAGCTCCGCCCCCGCGTTGCCGCCCGGCTGAAGCGTCGCGACCGTCTTCACCACCCGGGCGCGCAAGCCATTGAGGTCGAACGGGTCCAGGCCAACCAGCGACTCCTGCATGGCCTGCAAGACACTCAGCACTGGCGCATCGCCGTAGCTCTCGCCCAAGCCAATGAAGCCGCTGTCGCTTTCCACCTCGATGATAGAACGCAACGCATAGGGCTCGTGGATGCCGCTGGCGTTGAGCAGCGGCGCATCACGAAAGGCGATCGGCGTCACGCGAACTTGCTTGATCTTCATCACTCACTCTCCAACATTCGTCGATTGTCGCCACTGCGGGCATTTCAAGCGGGCGTTACGCCGGCCTTGAGGTTGCTCCCCTTGCCCCGGTCGCCGCCTTTGCGTGTCTTGGTCATGAACACCAGGATGCCGGCGATCAGCGACACCACCGCAAGGCCGATCAGGCCGCCCTCGATGGAGCCGGTGTGCTGTTCCAGGTAGCCGAAGGTGGCCGGGGCGACGAAGCCGCCCAGGCTGCCGACCGAGTTGATCAAGGCGATCACTGCCGCGGCGATGCGAGCATCCAGATACGCCTGAGGGATCGGCCAGAACAACGAGGACGCCGCCTTGAAGCCGATGGCCGCGAAACAGATGGCGATGAAGGAGAACACCGGGCCGCCGGTGGTGGACATGAACAGGCCAAACGCAGCGACGATGAACGCGGCCGATGCCCAGGCCTGCTGCCACTTGTAGCGTGCAGCCAGCGCGGCGAAGGCATACATGGCGGCAACCGAGATGACCCACGGGATGGAGTTGAACAGGCCGACTTCGAAATCGCCCAACCCGCCCATCGAGCGGATGATGCTCGGCAGCCAGAAGGTGCAGCCGTAGATGGTCAGCGAGATCGAGAAATACAGGAAACAGAACAGCAGGATCTGTGGGTCGCGCAGCAAGGTGAATACCGAGTGCCTGCGCGCATCGCTTTCGCCTGCGGCCAACTCACGCTGGCGCTGCTCGTCATCAATGCACGCGGTCAGCGCCTGGCTCTCTTCCTGGGTCAGCCACTTGGCGTCCTTGGGCAGCGAGTCCAACCAGAACCACACAAAGCCGCACAGCAGCACCGAGAACATCCCTTCGATGAAGAACATCCACTGCCAGCCGTGCATCCCCAGGCCTTCGATGTTCAGCAACGCGCCGGACAAAGGGCCGGAAATGATCGAGGCAATGGCCGAACCACTGAGGAAGATTGCCATGGCCTTGCCGCGCTCAGCGGCGGGCAGCCATTTGGTGAAGTAGTACACCACCCCTGGGAAGAAGCCCGCCTCGGCGACGCCCAGCAGGAAACGCAGGATGTAGAACCAGGTCTCGTTGGGGACGAACGCCATGGCGGTTGCCACGATGCCCCAGGTGAACATGATGCGGGTCAGCCAGACCTTGGCGCCGTAGCGTTGCAGCAGGATGTTCGACGGCACCTCGAACAACGCATAGCCGATGAAGAACAGGCCCGCGCCCAGCCCATAGGCCGCAGCGCCGATACCCAGGTCGGTTTCCAGGTGGCTGCGCACGAAGCCGATGTTCACCCGGTCGATGTAGTTGACGATGAACATCACCACGAACAGCGGCAGTACGTGGCGTTTCACCTTGGCGACCGCACGCGCGACGACCTGCGGGTCGGTAGAGCTTTGGAGGTTATTCACTGGATCGATTCCCGTTCATTGTTTTTGTGGGATGCGTCGATCATGTACCTGGGGATTATTACCGTCTAATCTATTTAAATATTCAATTGATACCTGGATTGGATCAATGTTCGAACTCCACCAATTACGTTGCTTCACCACAGTCGCCACAGAGTTGAGTTTTCGCCGCGCCGCCGAACGCCTGAACATGACGCAGCCGCCGCTTAGCAGACAGATCCAACTGCTCGAACACAGCCTGGGCGTCGAGCTATTCACCCGCAGCACTCGCAGCGTGGCCCTGACGGTGGCCGGGCGGGCCTTCTTCATCGAGGCGCAGCACCTGCTGGAGCGCGCTCACCAGGCCGCCGTTTCGGCACGGCGTTTCGCGGCTGGCGACATCGGCTCGGTGAACATCAGTTTCGTGGGCAGCGCGGTCTATGAATTCCTGCCCAAGGTGATCGCCGAGGCACGCATCAATCAGCCCCACGTGAAGATCACCTTGAGCGAGATGAACACCTACCAGCAGCACGAGGCCCTGCGCAGCCATCGCATCGATCTGGGGATCGTCCGCCAGCCCTTGCTACAGAGCGGTTATGAAAGCGAATGCCTGGTGCGCGAACCTTTCGTGCTGGCCATACCTGCCCAGCACCCGCTGGCCACGGCCTCCAAGGTGGGCGTCGGGGACCTGCACGGCGTACCGTTCCTTATGTACTCGCACTCGGCCTATCCACCCTTCAACGAACTGCTGACCGGCATGTTCCGCTCCGCCAGCGTCGCCCCTGACTACGTGCAATGGCTGGGCTCTTCGCTGACCATCCTGGCGCTGGTGAATGCGGGCTTGGGACTGGCGCTGGTGCCTCGTTGTGCGACCAACGTGGTGTTTCGCAACGTGATATTCCGCGAAATCGACCTGGGCGAAGGCATCCGGAGCGAACTGCACTTGGTGTGGCGCAGCAACAACGACAACACCGCCTGCACCATGCTGCTGGAGGCCATTCGTAGTGCAGTGGCCCGGGAACTACGAGATGCCGAGGCCGACTGAGCGGCCTCGGCAGAGTTTGCTTGATGCAACCGGTCAGGCGTTTCCAGGCTGTACCACCCGCTGGGTACCCAGGCGGCTCATCCACACCGAGGCGAGAATCACCGTCCCGCCCAACAACAGACGCCCCAGCGGCTCGTCCTGGTTCCAGATCATCAGGTTCAGCAGCAGCCCCACCGGCACGTGCAGGTTGTTCATCACCGCCAGCGTGGCACCGGGCACCATGCATGCGCCCTTGTTCCACCAGTACAGGCCCAGTGCGGTCGGGCACAGGCCAAGGAACAGCAACACCAGCCATTGCACGTCGGTAGTCGGCAAATGCTGGGTATTGCCGAACAGCAGGAACGCCGGAAGCACGACGATCAGCGCGCCCAGGTAGAAGTAGCCGAAACGCCTGTAGTGCGGCAGGTCGCTGGGGTGACGGGCGACCAGGTGGCGGTACAGCACCTGGCCGGCGGCGTAAGTGAAGTTGGCCAGTTGCAGCAGCAGGAAGCCGATGAAGAAGTCGCCACTGATGCTGTCGAAGCGAATCACCGCCGCACCCGCCACCGCCACCAGCGCAGCCAGCAGCGCCCAGGGGTTGAAGCGCCGGTTCAGGGCGTCTTCGATCAGGGTCACGTGCAGCGGCGTGAGGATGGTGAACAGCAGCACTTCCGGCACCGTCAGCACGCGGAAGCTCAGGTACAGGCAGACATAGGTAATGCCGTATTGCAGCGCGCCGATCAGCAGCATCGAGCGCATGAAGCGCGGCTCGACCTGGCGCCAGCGGGTCAGCGGCAGGAACACCAGCCCCGCCAGCACCACCCGCGCCAGCACCGCGAAGTAGCTGTCGACATGACCGGCCAGGTATTCGCCGATCAGGCTGAAGGAAAACGCCTGGATCAGCGCGACGATAATCAGGTAGCCCATGGTTGCCTCTCGAAAATCAAGGCGGCGACCTTAGCGGGTTGCGGGGTGGCAGGGCAACTGCGTGAGCACCGCTGTTGCTCAACCCGCCTGCTCAAGCTCCCGCGCCAGTACCTCGAGCAACTGCGCCGCCGGCATCGCCCGGGCCAAGGGCGCGCCCTGCCCGGCCCATTGCACGGCGAAATCGCTGTTGCCCTGGGCGCTGGCGGCGGCAGTGAGGGCCTTGTTGGCGTCGTAGGTATAGGGGTAGTCCGGCAATGCCTGGGCCGGCAGGCTGAAGTTGCGGTTGACCATGCCCCGCGCGGGCCTGCCGGAAATGGCGCTGGTCACCTGGGTGTGGTGCGCACGCGGCCCTTGCAGCGCCTCGCGGAAGGCCGCATTGGCCGCCGACTCAGGGCAGAGAATGAACGCGGTCCCCAGCTGCGCGGCAGCAGCGCCCAGGCCCAGCACACTCGCGATACCGGCGCCGTCCATGATCCCGCCTGCCGCGATGATCGGCAGTTCGCAGTGCCGTTTCAGCACACGTACCAGCGCCAGCGTGCCCATCTGGCGATCGGCTTGCGGCTCGAACACCCCGCGATGCCCGCCCGCCTCGTAGCCCTGCGCCACCAGCGCATGCACACCGGCGCGTTGCGCCAGCTCGGCCTCAGCCAAGGTCGTCACGCAACACAGCAGCACGATACCGGCGGCCTTCAGGGCATCGACGAAAGGCTGCGGCGGCAGGCCGAAATGAAAGCTCACCACGGCAGGCTTCTCTTCCAGCAGCATTTGCAACATGGCCGGGGCTTCAATGAAGGATTGGTAGATTTCCTTCAGCACCTTGGGCGGTTGCGCCCCGAACTCGGCAAAATTCGGCGCCAGTGCCTCGAGCCAGGCCGCCTCGCGCTGCTCGTCGCGCAGCGCCGGGCGGTGGCAGAACAGGTTGACGTTGAAAGGCTGAGGCGTCAGGGCGAAGGTCTCGCGGATCATCGCCCGCGCCTGCTCCACGGCGCTTGCGCCAATACCGATGGAGCCCAGCCCGCCGGCATTGGAAACCGCCGCAGCCAGGGCCGGTGTCGACACTCCAACCATCGGTGCCTGGATGATGGGCAGCCTGATATTCAACAGGTCCAGCAGTTCATCGCTCATGCTTCGCTCCGCAACAGTCAACTAAAGCTCGCCCGTGAGAAATTGCGCCCGCCCCCGGCCAAACGACCAGTCGGCATCGCCGTTTTCCACCATGGACACGATCAGGTCATCGGCATGCAGCCCGCAGGCGAATTGCAGCTTCTCGGCCAACAGATGATAGAACGCCACCTTTTCATCGGTGCTGCGCTTGCGCGAAACCACTGTCAACAGCACCACATCGTGGGAGCGCCGGTAGCCAAGCCCAGTGTCGCACAGCATCAGCTCGCCGGCCTTGTGCTGGGTGACGCATTGATAGCGGTCGCTCTCGGGTACACGAAACGCCTCGACCATGGCCTGGTGGGCGGTGTCGAGCAGCAGCTGCAATTGCCGCTCGTCGCGGCCTTGGATCACATCGAACTTCAACAACGGCATGTCTGTTGACCTTGTCGAGCGGGTGCGCACATCCCTGCGTACAGCCGGGCTCTGGTTAATCGGCTATCGGGCAAGCGCCCGGCGCAACTTTACGCGCCGAAAAATACCCACGTAAAATGATGATTAGATATCTCATAAATCATAAAAAGTGATAGGTAGGCGATTCATGGAAATGCGCCAGTTGAAGATCTTCTGCGCCGTGGCCGAAGCCGGCAGCTTCACCGCTGCCGCCGCAAAGATAAACACCGTGCAGTCCAACGTGACCATGCGTATCAAGGAGCTCGAGGCCGAGCTGCAACGCGAGCTGTTCATCCGCAAGAAAACCGGCGTGACGCTGACCGCTGCGGGCGAAACCTTTCTCGGCTATGCCAGGCGCATCCTGCAATTGACCGATGAGAGCCGCAGCGCCCTGCTCGATACCGGCATCCCCACAGGCCCGTTACGCCTGGGTTCGATGGAAACCACAGCAGCCATCCGCCTGCCGAGAATCCTCACCCAGTACCGCGAACGGCACCCCGATGTGCACCTGTCACTGCTCACCGGCACCACCGCCGAGTTGATCAAGGCCATCGAGAGCCATCGCATCGACGGGGCCTTCGTGGGAGGGTTCCACCAGAACGCCGCGCTCACCCAGCAGGAAATGTTCAATGAAGAGCTGATGCTGGTCAGCAGCGACCAATTCAACTCGCTGGACGCGCTGATGGCCAAGATGCCATCTCAGACCGTGCTGGTGTTTCGTACTGGCTGCTTCTATCGCTCCACCTTGGAGAACTGGTTCTATCGAGTGGGCGTGGTACCCAACCAGATCATGGAAATGGGCACGCTCGATGGCATCCTCACCTGCGTGGCCGCCGGCATGGGGGTGACCCTGCTGCCCAAGTCGGTGGTGCAGAACTGCAGCGTGCGCGCGTCGCTGCGTTGCCATGCGCTGCCAGCCGAGTTCTCCCACATTTCCACGGTATTCATCCGCCGCGCCGATGCAACATCAACCTCGGCAATGAATGCCTTCGTCGCGCTGGCGCAGCAAAAAGCTGCCGCGACTGCCTGACAGGCAAAAAAAAGCCCAGCCACCATTGGCCGGGCAGGTACACCGAAGGAGCAACAGGTGTCAGGGTTGGGAATTCGTGTTACGCCACTGCCGCCAGCTTCGCCTTGGCCTGGTTCAGGCCTTTCTCGTAGAAGTCGCCGCTCATGTTCAGGCCTTCGGCATGGATGAAGTCGACATCGTGGATGCCGATGAAGGCCATGACTTGGCGTAGGTAAGGTTCCTGGTGGTCGCTGGTGGCGCCGGCATGGATACCGCCACGGGCGGTCAGCACAATGGCGCGCTTGCCGATCAGCAACCCCTGCGGGCCGGTGGGGGTGTACTTGAAGGTGACGCCGGCACGCAGCACGTGGTCGAGCCAGGCCTTGAGGGTGCTGGGGATGGCGAAGTTGTACATGGGCGCTGCCATCACCAGCACATCGGCGGCCAGCAATTCGTCTGTCAGCTCATTGGAGCGCACCAGCGCCTCGGCCTCGGCGGCGCTGCGCTCGCCCTCGGGTTTCATCCAGCCGCCAAGCAGGTTGGCATCCAGGTGCGGTACTGGGGTCACGGCCAAGTCACGTACGGTGATCTGGTCGCTTGGGTGAGCGGCCTGCCATTGCTGGATGAAATCGCGGGTCAGTTGACGGGATACGGAATCCTGCTGGCGGGCGCTGCTTTCGATGATCAGTACGCGGGACATGGGGTGCCTCCATCGGCATAAAGGGGTGCGATTCGATGGAGGTGAGATTAAGGCTTGACCTATCGATAAAAAAGCGTAAAAAATCGCTTCAATCTATCGATTAAATTGTTTATTCGGGCTTGCAGCTCAAAGCGATGCGCAGCTTGATGATCTGCCGGTTGAACTTGGCGGTCACATCCACGCTCTTGCCAGCAGGCACATTGACCCGGCGTACCCGTGGCGCCTCGGGGCCATTGCGCATCGTCACCTTGCATGCAGCGGCAACCTGCCCATAGTTGTTCAGGGTGATCGAGCCGATGTCGTAGGCCGTGTCGTAGGCGGTGTAGTCGAGCTTGACCCCTTCGATTTCCTTCTCCACATCGATGGGGTAGGCCATGGCGCTCAGGGGCAGGAACATCAGCAGTACCGCACAACATTTCTTCATTTGGCGCTCTCCTTGTGAGAGCGCAGCTTAGGACAACAGGAGCCGAAGATGAAAGCGCCGCGCGTGACCCTGGACCAGTGGCGAACCCTGCAGGCAGTGGTCGACCACGGCGGCTTCGCACAGGCTGCCGAGGCCCTGCACCGCTCGCAATCCTCGGTGAGCTACACCGTGGCGCGCATGCAGGAGCAACTGGGCGTGCCGCTGCTGCGTATCGACGGGCGCAAGGCGGTGCTGACCGAAGCCGGCAGCGTGCTGCTGCGCCGCTCCCGGCACCTGGTCAAGCAGGCCAGCCAGCTCGAAGACCTGGCCCACCACATGGAGCAAGGCTGGGAGGCCGAGGTGCGCCTGGTGGTCGACGCCGCCTACCCCAGCGCCCGCCTGGTACGCGCCTTGAGCGCCTTCATGCCGCAAAGCCGCGGCTGCCGGGTGCGGCTGCGTGAAGAGGTGCTTTCAGGGGTCGAGGAAGTGCTGCACGAAGGCATCGCCGACCTGGCCATCAGCGGCTTCAACATTCCCGGCTACCTGGGCACCGAGCTGAGCGCAGTGGAGTTCGTCGCCGTCGCTCACCCCGAGCACAACTTGCACCGCCTGGGCCGCGAAATCACCTTCCAGGACCTGGAAAGCCAACTGCAGGTGGTGATTCGCGACTCGGGCCGCGCGCAACCGCGCGACGTCGGCTGGCTCGGCGCCGAACAACGCTGGACCGTCGGCAGCCTGGGCACCGCCGCCACCTTCGTCGGCAGCGGCCTGGGCTTTGCCTGGCTGCCCCGGCACATGATCGAGCGCGAGCTGCGCGAAGGCGTGCTCAAGCCTCTGCCGCTCGACCAGGGTGGCAGCCGCCACCCACTGTTCTACCTTTATTCGAGCAAGGAAAAGACCTTGGGCCCGGCCACGCAGATCCTTATCGAACTGTTGCGCAATTTCGACACCGCGCCGCTGGACGTGCCCTTCGCAGCCCCCCCGCAAGCCTGAGAGGACCGCGCCCATGGCCTGTTTCGAACACGACGGATGCCTGCTGCATTACGAGGAACATGGCCAGGGCGAACCCCTGGTGCTGCTGCATGGCCTGGGCTCGAGCAGCCAGGACTGGGAAATGCAAATACCCGCGCTGAGCCAGCACTACCGGGTCATCCTCATGGATATCCGCGGCCACGGCCAGTCGTCCAAACCGCGCTCGGGCTACCGCATCAAGACCTTCAGCGAAGACCTGCTGGCCCTGCTCGAGCACCTGAACACAGGGCCTGTGCACTTCACCGGGCTGTCCATGGGCGGCATGGTCGGTTTTCAGTTTGCCGTCGACCACCCGCACTGGGTGCGCAGCCTGTGCATCGTCAACAGCGCCCCGGAGGTCAAGCGCCGCACCCGCGCCGACTGGGTGTGGTGGGCCAAGCGCTGGGGCCTGGCGCGCATTCTCAGCGTCGAGACCGTGGGCAAGGGCCTGGCCGAACGGCTGTTTCCCAAGCCCGAACAGTTCGAGCTGCGGCGCAAGATGGCCGAGCGCTGGGCGCGCAACGACAAGCGCGCCTACCTGAAAAGCTTCGATGCCATCGTCGACTGGGGCGTGCAGGAACGCATCGGGCAGATCGCCTGTCCTACCCTGGTGATCGCTGCCGACCACGATTACACCCCGATACAGTTGAAGGAGCGCTACGTGGCAATGATTCCCCAGGCAAGGCTGGCGGTGGTCGAAGATTCCCGGCACGCTACGCCCCTCGATCAACCCGAGGTCTTCAACCAGACCCTGCTGCAGTTCCTCGCCGCAGCCTCCACCTCTCAAGGATCTTTGAGCCCATGCTGAAAAAACTCCTGCTCACCGCCTGCTCGGTCGCCTTCGCCACCAGCGTCATGGCGTCGGACAAGACCCCTCACGTGCTGCTGGACACCAGCTTCGGCCAGGTGGAAATCGAGCTCAATGCCGAGAAAGCCCCGCTCAGCACCAAGAACTTCCTCGAGTACGTCGACGCCGGCTTCTACAACAACACCATCTTCCACCGCGTGATCCCGGGCTTCATGGCCCAGGGCGGCGGTTTCACCGACCAGATGGTGCAAAAGTCCACCAAGGACCCGATCCGCAACGAAGCCAGCAACGGCCTGCAGAACACCCGCGGTACCCTGGCCATGGCCCGCACCTCCGACCCGAACTCGGCCACCAGCCAGTTCTTCATCAACGTGGCCGACAACGACTTCCTCAACCCTGGCCGCGACCGTGGCTACGCGGTATTCGGCAAGGTGACCAAGGGCATGGAGGTGGTCGACCAGATCGTCAATTCGCCCACCACCGTGAAAAAAGGCATGCGCGATGTGCCGGCCGATCCGGTCTACATCAAGTCAGCCAAACGCATCGACTGATCGCGGGTCTCACAAGGACGTGACACCTCCCGCCAGTCGGGCCCGACAGGAGTTACCATGCTGTACCGCCGTTTCGAGCAGTTGATCGACATCTTCCGCGAGGCGCCCAGCGAAGCGCCGCCCGGCAAGGTGCTGCCGTTCTACCTCTATTACCTGCGCCAGGTGTGGCCGAGCTTTCTCGCCCTGCTTCTGGTAGGCCTGGTGGCCTCGATCATCGAGGTCGCCATGTTCAGCTACCTGAGCCGCATCATCGACCTGGCCCAGGGCACCCCCAATGCCAATTTCTTCAGCGACCACAGCGGCGAATTGATCTGGATGCTGGTGGTGGTGCTGTTGTTGCGCCCGGTGTTCTTCGGCCTGCACGACCTCTTGGTGCACCAGACCATCAACCCCGGCATGACCAGCATGATCCGCTGGCAGAACCACACCTACGTGCTCAAGCAGAGCCTGAATTTCTTCCAGAACGACTTCGCCGGGCGCATCGCTCAACGCATCATGCAGACCGGCAACTCGTTGCGCGACTCGGCGGTGCAGGCGGTGGACGCGCTGTGGCACGTGCTGATCTACGCGGTCAGCGCGCTGGTGCTGTTCGCCGAGGCCGACTGGCGCCTGATGCTACCGCTGCTGGCCTGGATCGCCTGCTACATCGCTTCGCTGTGGTACTTCGTGCCCAGGGTCAAGGAGCGCTCGGTGGTTTCTTCCGACGCCCGCTCCAAGCTGATGGGCCGTATCGTCGACGGCTACACCAACATCGCCACGCTCAAGCTGTTCTCCCACACCGACTACGAGCAGCAGTACGCCCGCGAGGCGATCCGCGAACAAACCGAGAAAACCCAGCTGGCCGCCCGCGTGGTCACCAGCATGGACGTGGTCATCACCACCCTCAACGGCCTGCTGGTGGTCACCACCACGGGGCTTGCGCTGTGGCTGTGGAGCCAGTCGCTGATCACCGTCGGCGCCATCGCCCTGGCCACGGGCCTGGTGATTCGTATCGTCAACATGTCCGGTTGGATCATGTGGGTGGTCAATGGCATCTTCGAGAACATCGGCATGGTCCAGGACGGCCTGGAAACCATCGCCCAGCCGGTCACCGTCAACGACCGGCCCAACGCCCCGGCGCTCAAGGTCAGCCGCGGCGCGGTGCACTTCGAGAACGTCGACTTCCACTACGGCAAGGGCCGCAAGGTCATCGAGGCGCTGAACCTGGATATCCGCCCCGGCGAGAAGATCGGGCTGATCGGCCCATCCGGCGCGGGCAAGTCGACCCTGGTCAACCTGCTGCTGCGCTTGTACGACATCGACGGCGGACACATCACCATCGACGGCCAGGACATCGCCACGGTCAACCAGGCCAGCCTGCGTGCGCAGATCGGCATGATCACCCAGGACACCTCCCTGCTGCACCGCTCGATCCGCGATAACCTGCGCTATGGCCGCCCCAACGCCAGCGACGAGGAGATCTGGGATGCGGTGTGTCGGGCCAGGGCCGACGAGTTCATCCCGCAGCTTTCCGACGCCCAGGGCCGCATCGGTTTCGACGCGCACGTGGGTGAACGTGGGGTGAAGCTCTCCGGTGGGCAGCGCCAGCGCATCGCCATT
This sequence comes from Pseudomonas sp. NPDC089554, assembly GCF_050280645.1. Lineage (NCBI taxonomy): Bacteria > Pseudomonadati > Pseudomonadota > Gammaproteobacteria > Pseudomonadales > Pseudomonadaceae > Pseudomonas > Pseudomonas sp. NPDC089554. The sequence goes on along the minus strand of NZ_JBNNVR010000003.1, from coordinate 35,646 downwards.
GCCCGGGTGCTGCTGAAGAATGCGCCGATCCTGATCATGGACGAAGCCACCTCAGCGCTGGATTCGGAGGTGGAGGCGGCGATCCAGGAGAGCCTGGAAACCCTGATGCAGGGCAAGACGGTGATTGCCATCGCCCACCGGCTTTCCACCATCGCCCGCATGGACCGCCTGGTGGTGTTGGACAAAGGCCATATCGTCGAGACGGGTAGCCACACCGAGCTGCTGGCCCAACGTGGGTTGTATGCGCGGTTGTGGCATCACCAGACCGGTGGATTCGTCGGGGTGGACTGATTAGCCTTGTCGGGCTTTTAGTGGGAGCGGCCTTGTGTCGCGCCCACAGATCTTGCCTCTTCCTCAATCCCGCCGATACGGCAACATCCCCCGCGCCTGCTCGGCATACTCCCTCACGCCTTCGCGCTCCTCGGCCAGGAACTCATCCACCGCGCGCTTGAGCCCCGGATGCAGCAGGTAGTGCCACGAGCGCGTCAGCACCGGTTCGAAGCCGCGTATCAACTTGTGCTCGCCCTGGGCACCGGCATCGAAGCGCTGCAACCCGGCATCGATGGCGAAGTCCATGCCCTGGTAGAAGCAGGTTTCGAAATGCAGCCGGTCGAATTCATCCAGGCAGCCCCAGTAGCGACCATAGAGGCTGTCGCCGCCCAATAGGCTCAAGGCCATCGCCACATCACGCCCATTCTGACGCGCCACTACCACCCGCACGGCCTCGGGCATGCGCTCGGCCAGCAGGCTGAAGAACTCACGGGTCAGATACGGCGCGCGGCGGCGCACGGCATAGGTGTTGGCGTAGCACAGGTAGATGAAATCCCAGCGCGTCTCGTCCAGCTCATCGCCACGCAACCACTGGAAGTCGATGCCCTGCCCCGCCACCTGCTCGCGCTCCTTGCGCATCTGCTTGCGCTTGCGCGAACTCAAGGTGTCGAGAAAATCCTGGAAATCGCGGTAGCCCGGGTTGCGCCAGTGGTACTGGCAGCCCAGGCGCTCCATCCAGCCCGGCAGCCCGGCAATACGCTCGTCGAGGGCGTCGTCGGTGAAGTTGATATGCGCCCCAGAAAGCCCGCCCTTGACCAGGTACTCGGGGATGGCCTGCAACAGCAGCAAGCCATCCTCGGCGTTTTCGGCCAGCAGGCGCGGCCCGCTCACCGGGCTGAACGGCACCGCGCCGAGCAGCTTGGGGTAGTAGGCGATGCCTGCACGCTCGCAGGCGTCGGCCCAGCCATGGTCGAACACGTACTCACCGAACGAATGCCATTTGCGGTAGGCCGGCAGCAGCGCGCGCACCTGCCCGTCACGCTCCAGTACCAGGTGCTCGGCGGCCCAGCCGGTGTCGGGCACGACACTGCCGCTGTCTTCCAGGGCACTCAAAAAAGCATGGCGCAGGAAGGGTTGGCCCTCCGGCACCAGGGCATCCCAAGTGGTCGCAGGCAGGTCACGCAAGTGGGCGAGGCTGTACAGGCTGGTCACGATATCAACTCGCTGCGAAGAGGTCGCCAGTATCCCGGATGTAGACCACGACACTCAAATCGAGCGCACGACAGAACAAAAGTATTAATCACAGTGCCACTAAATAGACATCGTTCTGTCATTACCCCTCGCAATACTTGCGCCTGTTTTCCGGAACCCCAGAACCTGTCTAGCCAGGCGTTTTCCGAAGACATGCCAACTTGGGGGTGGGCGCAAAAGCCTCCCCACATTTTCCAACAGGGAGAACCTTATGCGTCTTGTTTCTACACTTACTGGAGTTAGCCTCACCGGCATGATGCTGGCACTGAGTGCTCCAGCCAGTGCTGCTGTCGACGCCAAGCTGCTCGAAATCCTCCGCGCCAATGGCTCGATCAACCAGGCGCAGTACACCGAGCTGCAAGCCGACCTGGCAAAGGAAACCAAGGAAAAGGCCGACTTGAAGGCTCAGTCCGAGCGCATGACCTCGTTCGAACAGAAAGTCGCCTGGGCCGCCAAGACCCAGGTCAAGGGTGATGTCCGCCTGCGTTACGAAGACGTCAACGTCGACGACCCACGCAGCGGCAGCGGCAACCAGGACCGCGAGCGCGTGCGTGCCCGCGTCGGCTTCTACAGCCAGATCAACCCTCAGGTCGACGCTGGCGTGCGCATCGCCACCGGCAGCGGCGCAGATGGCCGCTCGACCAACCAGAGCCTGGACAACTACTTCGAGAAGAAATCGCTGTGGGTTGACCTTGCCTACCTCGACTGGCACCCGACCGCCGTCCCCAACCTGCACCTGATCGGCGGCAAGATGCCACAGCCGTGGGTGAGCATGGGCGACATCATCTGGGACAGCGACCTGAACCCAGAAGGCGTGGCCGTCACCTACAAGACCAACCTGGGCGGCGCCGAGCTGTTCGGTAGCGCCGGTCACTACACCCTCGACGACAACGTCGACGGCGACGGCGTGCAGTTCAAGCACGACACCCAGTTGTACCATGGCCAGTTGGGCGCCAAGTTCAATGCAGCCGACACCGTCAAGGTCACCGTGGGCGGTAGCATCTATGCCTACGACAACGACAAGGAAGCGACTGCGCTGCAAGCGTTCGGCAACACCACCAACGAGTTCAACCTGGTGGAAGGCTTCGGTCAAATCGACTTCACTGGCTTCGCCATCCCGCTGTCGGCTTATGGCCAGTACGTCAAGAACACCGAAAGCACCGACGATCGCGACCAAGCCTGGTTGGCCGGTCTGAAGACCAAGGTTGGCGCCTGGAGCCTGGACTACAACTACCGCGACGTGCAGCGTAACGCGGTGGTCAGTGCCTTCACCGACTCCGACTTCGGTAACGGCTTCACTGGTTCCCGTGGCCACAAGTTCAAGGTCGGTTATGAAATCGACAAGAACTTCTCCCTGGGCGCGGCCTACCTGATGGCCAAGACCGACTTCTCGCAGCGACCAAACACCAACGCTGACGTAGATACCCTGCAAGTCGATCTGGAAGCCAAGTTCTAACGCGCAACGCTCCCTTGCTTCATTCAGCGGGAAGTGCCTACCCCATCTGGCGCTTCCCGCTTTTTTTCGTCTGCTGAAATGCGGCGGCCCCTTCGCGGCGGTTCGGCGCGAAGGGGCCGCCGCCGATATCAGACCTTGCGCAGAATCACGCTACCAATCGAATACCCCGCCCCGAACGAACTCAGCACCGCCACCGAACCTTCGGCCAGGTCATCCTGGTAAAGGTGGAAAGCGATCACCGACCCGGCAGAGCTGGTGTTGGCATAGCGGTCCAGGATCACCGGCGCGTCTTCCTTGGCCACTTCATGGCCCATCAGCTTCTTGACGATCAGCTGGTTCATGCTCAGGTTGGCCTGGTGCAGCCAGAAGCGCTTGACGTCGGAGGGTTGCAGTTGGTTCTCGGCCAGGTGCTTGCCGATCAGCTCGGCGACCATCGGGCAGACTTCCTTGAACACCTTGCGGCCTTCCTGCACGAACAGCTTGTCACGCGCCCCCTCGCCTTCTTCCGCCGCACGGTTGAGGAAACCGAAGTTGTTGCGGATGTTGTTGGAGAACGCGGTCAGCAGCTTGGTGCTGACGATCTCGAACTGGTGCTTGGAGGTGGCCTGGTCGGCGCGCTCGAGCAGTACGGCGGTGGCCGCATCACCGAAGATGAAGTGGCTGTCGCGGTCGCGGAAATTCAGGTGGCCGGTGCAGATTTCCGGGTTGACCATCAGGATCGCGCGAGCCTGGCCAAGCTGGATGCTGTTGGCGGCATTCTGGATGCCGAAGGTGGCCGAGGAGCAAGCCACGTTCATGTCGAAGCCGAAACCCTGGATGCCCAGTGCCTGCTGCACCTCGATGGCTACAGCCGGGTATGGGCGCTGCAGGTTGGAGCAGGCGACGATCACGCCATCGACATCGGCAGCCGTGCGACCCGCGCGCTCCAGGGCCTGGCGAGCGGCGGCCACGGCCATTTCGCAGAGGATCGACTGCTCGTCGTTGCTGCGCTCCGGCAGGTTTGGCTTCATGCGCTGCGGATCGAGGATGCCGGCCTTGTCCATGACGAAGCGGCTCTTGATGCCCGAGGCCTTCTCGATGAAGGCGGCATCGGACAGCGGTGCCGCTTGGACTTCGCCACGCTCGATGGCGGCGGCGTTGTCCTGGTTGAACTGGGTCGCCCAGGCGTTGAACGAGGCCACCAGTTCTTCGTTGGAGATGCTCTGGGCCGGGGTGTAAAGGCCGGTGCCGCTGATCACGACGTTATGCACGGTCGTTCCTCTGGTTCGTGGCCGTCGCCTGTCGGGCGATGGGCCGGGGCAGAATAATGGCACCTTAGTGCCAATTTGAAATCGTTGTGCGAGGGCTGCGCCCTCGATCGCGGGGCAAGCCCGCTCCCACAGGGGGAGCGCCGTGCTCGAGAGCGGCGCAGTGTCTGTGGGAGCGGGCTTGTCCCGCGATGGGCCGCAAAGCGGCCCTAAAATTCGGCAAGTGTGCCACAAATCGGCAGGTTTAACCCTCCACCTGGGCCCACTGTTTACTCAGCCTTTTATCGGAAACCGCCACCTTGGTGCCCAACTGCTGGGCGAACAGCGATACACGGTACTCTTCCAGCCACCAGCGGTAGAGCGTCAACTGCTCATCACGCTTGCCCTCCTGGGCATGCTTGTCGGCCCGCGCCTTGTATTGCGCCCACAGGTTACCCAGCTCGCCACTCCAGACCCGGTCCTTCTGCACCTGCGCGCCGAGTTTTTCCAGACGCAGCTCGATGGCCTTGAGATAGCGCGGCAGCTCCTTGAACCACACGCCCGGTGTCTCGCGCACAAAGCCCGAATACACCAGGTTGCCCAACTGCTGCTTGATGTCGTTCAGCGCCACTGCCTGGCTAAGGTCGATCTTGCCCTTGAAACGCTTTTGCAGGCCGTGCCACAGCTTGAGCACCTCGAGCGTCTGGCGGGCCAGGCGCTCGGCGTGCTCAGCCCAACTGCCGCGCTTGCGCTCGGCCAGCGACGCCAAGGCCGCGCCATCACGCGGCAGTTGCGCCTCGCCTTCGAGCACGCAGCTGTCCAGGCTGGCCAGCAGGATGTCCTCGACCAGCGACTCGACCCGGCCCAGCTCGCGATACAGCAGGCCCAGCTCGGTCAACCCCGGCAGCTTGCCGCGCAGGTACTTGGAAGGCTCGGCCAGTTGTTGCAGCAACAGGCGCTGCAAGGCGCGACGGTGCTGGAATTCGGCCTCGGCCTGGGTCGAGAAGCGCCCTTCGCGCACCGTGCCGTTGTCTTCGACCAACGCCGGGTAGACCGTCATCGACAGCCCGGCGATCTTCTGCTGGGCGGTCTGCGCCACTTGCGAGAAGGCCTTGGCCTGCACCGGCTGCTCGGCTTTTTCGTTACGCGGCAAGGCCAGGGCGGCCTGGCTGGCAGCGGCGAAACGCGCGGTCAGTTCGGCCAGGTCGCGGCCTTCGCCAAGGAACTTGCCCTGGCCGTCGACCACTTCGATGTTCATCCGCAGGTGCCCTTCCACCAACCCGGCCGCCTCGGCCCAGGCCTCATCGGACACCCGCGCACCGGTCATGCGCAGCAGTTCCTGGCCCAGGGACTGGGGCAAGGCGCCCTGGCCGAAGCTCATGCGCGAGAGTGCGGCCTTGACGAAGTCCGGCACCGGCACGAAGTTCTTGCGCAAGGCCTTGGGCAGGTTGCGCACCAGCGCCACGCACTTGGCTTCCAGCAGGCCCGGAACCAGCCACTCCAGGCGCTCGCCCGGCAGGTTCGGCAGCAGCGGCGCGGGCACCCGTACAGTCACGCCGTCACGTGGGTGGTTCGGCTCGAAGTGGTAGCTCAGCGACAGGCGCAGCTCGCCCACTTGCAGGTGGTCGGGGTACTGCGCGGCAGTGACTTCACTGGCTTCACGGGCCAGCACGTCTTCTTCGCGCATGATCAGCAGGTTGGCGTCCTTTTGGCTGCCCATGCGGTACCAGCTGTCGAAGGTCGCGGTCTGGTGGATTTCCGCCGGCAAGCGCGCTTCGTAGAAGGCGTAGAGGGTTTCCTCATCGGCCAGGATGTCGCGCCGGCGCGCCTTGGCTTCCAGTTCGTCGAGCTGCTCCAACAGGCGCTTGTTGGCCGCCAGGCACTTGGCCTTGGACTGGATTTCACCGCCCACCAGGCCCTCGCGGATGAACAACTCGCGCGACACTACCGGGTCGATGGGGCCGAAATGCACCGGGCGGCGGCCCACCAGGATCAACCCGTAGAGGGTGATCTGCTCGTAGGCCACCACCTGGCCACGCTTCTTCTCCCAGTGCGGCTCGAAGTGGTTCTTCTTGATCAGGTGGGTGGCCAGCGGCTCGATCCAGTCCGGCTCGATCTTGGCCACCATGCGCGCATACAACTTGGTGGTTTCCACAAGCTCAGCGGCCATCACCCACTGTGGGCGCTTGCGGCCGATGCCGGAAGAGGGGTGCACCCAGAACCGCCGCTGGCGGGCGCCTTGGTAATCGCCTTCCTCGGTCTTTTGGCCGATCTGGCTGAGCAGGCCACTCAAGATCGCCTTGTGCACCCGCTGGTAGTCCGACGCTTCCTTGTTGACTGCCAGTTGCAGGTCTCGGCAGATCAGCGCCAGTTGGCGATGTGCGTCGCGCCACTCGCGCAGGCGCATGTAGCTGAGGAAGTTCTTGCGGCACCAGGTGCGCAGCGGGTTGGCGGTGAGTGCCTGGCGTTGTTCTTCGAAGCCGCGCCACAAATTGACCAGCGCGGCGAAGTCGGAATCGACGTCCTTCCACTGGGCATGGGCCTGGTCGGCAGCCTGCTGGCGCTCCGGCGGGCGCTCGCGTGGGTCTTGCACCGACAGCGCGCTGGCGACGATCAACACCTCTTGCAGGCTGCCCTGGCGTGCGCCCTCGAGCAGCATGCGCCCCAGGCGCGGGTCGATCGGCAGGCGCGCCAGCTGGCGGCCGAGCGGGGTCAGTTGGTTCTCGCGGTTGACCGCCGACAGCTCCTGCAACAGGTTGAAACCGTCGCTGATGGCCTTGCCATCTGGCGGCTCGATGAACGGGAAGGCATCGATCGCCCCCAGGCGCAGGTGCAGCATCTGCAGGATGACAGCAGCCAGGTTGGTACGCAGTATCTCCGGGTCGGTGAAGGCCGGCCTGCCGTTGAAGTCTTCCTCGCTGTACAGGCGGATGCAGATACCCGGCTCGACCCGGCCACAACGGCCTTTACGCTGGTTGGCGCTGGCCTGGGACACTGCCTCGATGGGCAGGCGCTGCACCTTGGCGCGGTAGCTGTAGCGGCTGATGCGCGCGGTGCCGCTGTCGATCACGTAGCGGATGCCCGGCACGGTCAGCGAGGTTTCCGCGACGTTGGTCGCCAACACCACGCGCCGACCGCTGTGGGACTGGAAGATCTTCTGCTGCTCGGCCGGGGTCAGGCGCGCGTACAGCGGCAATATCTCGGTATGGCGCAGTTGCGCCTTGCGCAGAATCTCCGCCGCGTCGCGAATCTCGCGCTCGCCGGGCAGGAACACCAGCACATCGCCCGGCCCCTTGCCGACACTGCGCTCGTGTTGGGCGATCTCGTCCAGGGTGGCGAGAATCGCCTGGTCGACGGTCAGATCGTCTTCGACCCGGTTGCCCTCTTCGTCCTGCTCGCTGGTCAGCGGGCGGTACCAGGTGTCCACCGGGAAGGTGCGCCCGGACACCTCGATGATCGGCGCATCGTCGAAGTGCTTGGAGAAGCGCTCCAGGTCGATGGTCGCCGAGGTGATGATCAGCTTGAGGTCAGGGCGGCGAGGCAGCAGGGTCTTGAGGTAGCCGAGCAGGAAATCGATGTTCAGGCTGCGTTCGTGGGCTTCGTCGACGATGATCGTGTCGTAGCGCTCGAGGAAGCGGTCATGCTGGGTTTCGGCCAGCAGGATGCCGTCGGTCATCAGCTTGACCAGGGTGTTGGCATCGCTCTGGTCCTCGAAGCGCACCTGGTAGCCGACCAGCGCTCCCAGCGGCGTGCCCAGCTCTTCAGCGACCCGCGTCGCCACGCTGCGCGCGGCGATACGCCGGGGCTGGGTGTGGGCGATCAGGCCATGGCTGCCACGGCCCAGCTCCAGGCAGATCTTCGGCAACTGGGTGGTCTTGCCCGAACCGGTTTCGCCGGCAATCACCAGCACCTGGTGTTCGGCCAGGGCCTTCTTGATCTCGTCGCGCTTGGCGGCGATCGGCAGGCTGTCGTCGTAGCGAATGCTAGGCACGCTCTGCTGGCGAGCCAGTACCTGGGCGCAGGAGGCCTGGGCCTTTTCCGCCCATTGCGCCAGCTTGGCCTCGTCGGGGCGCTTGCGCAGTTCGTGCAATTGCCGCCGCAGGCGGTGGCGGTCGGCGATCATGGCGTGGTCGAGGTTGTTCAGCAACTGGTCGATGGCGTGGTCTGTCATGGGGCTTTTTGAGTAGTGCAGGTGGGCCTGCTTTTTCATGATCGGCATTCGAGAGGGGCGGGATTGTCGCAGATTTGCCGGTTTTCCGCTGCCTGTACCGGCCTCTTCGCGGGCAAGCCCGCTCCTACAGAGTTCTCCACCATCCCTGTGGGAGCGGGCTTGCCCGCGAAGGGCGCACCACAAATGTTTAGCCAGATGCGAACTGAACATCGCCATTCGCTGCTTTAATCAACCTTACCCAGCATGTGAGTATCCAGGGCATGATTCCCGACCCGACCGCCCCACGCGCCCTACCCCGCCCTTCCCAGCCGAAGGCCAGGGCTCGCGCTGGCGAAAACCCGTTGGTCCACATCATCCTCGCCTTCTGGGCCTTGTGGCACTGCCGCCACGCACGCCCACCGGATACCTCGCCCGTTTTGCACTGACGTCAAACGCAGCTCGCCCGGCTGCCTGAAATCCGTCCGACGCACCGCACAGCTTGCGGTGGTCCTGCATGCCCCTGGCGAAGGGGCGCGAGCGAACCCATCATGCACTTTGCCAACCCCGAGCAAGCCCGACAATTCCTGGCCGCCAACCCCGATATCGAGCTGTTCGAGCTGTTCATCCTCGACGCCAATGGCGTGCCACGCGGCAAGCTGCTGCACCGTGACGAGCTGCTAGCCGTGTACGAAAGCGGTCGCCCCCTGCCCAGCACCATCCTCGGCCTGACCTTGAACGGCGACGATGTGGAAAACTCCGGCCTGGTCTGGGACGTGGGCGATATCGACTGCCGCGCCTACCCCCTCGAAGGCAGCCTGGTGCGCCTGCCCTGGCGCCGCGTGCCGACCGCCGCGGTGCAGGTCAGCATGCACCCCAGCGAAGGCCTGCCGGCCAGCGTCGCCGACCCGCGCCACGTGCTGCTGCGCACCCTAGATGCACTCAAGGCCGACGGCTACTACCCAGTCATGGCCTGCGAGCTGGAGTTCTACCTGCTCGACCAGCAACGCGATGCCCATGGCCGGCCGCAGCCTGCTCTGGACAACGACGGCGGGCGCCCATGCACCACCCAAGTGTACGGCCTGCGCGAGCTGGAGCAGATCGAACCCTTCCTCGCCGACCTGTACGCCGCGTGCAAGGCCCAGGGCATTCCCGCCCGCACGGCGATTTCCGAATACGCCCCCGGCCAGGTGGAAATCACCCTCGAGCATGGCGATGCGCTCAGCGCCATGGACCAGGCCGTGCGCTACAAGCGCCTGGTCAAGGGCATCGCCAACGCCCACGGCATGCAAGCCTGCTTCATGGCCAAGCCGTTCGGCAACCTGGCCGGCACCGGCATGCACATGCACCTGAGCCTGGCCGATGCCGAGGGCAACAACCTGTTCGCAAGCCAAGACCCGGCCGGCACCCCGCTGCTGCGCCAGGCGGTGGCCGGCATGCTGCGCCACCTGCGCGAATCGCTTTTGTTGTTCTGTCCCAACGCCAACTCGTTCCGCCGCTTCCAGGCCAACAGCTATGCGCCGCTGGCGCCCACCTGGGGCGTCGACAACCGCACGGTGAGCCTGCGCGTGCCGGGCGGCCCGGCCAACAGCCGACACATCGAACACCGAATTTGTGGCGCCGACGCCAACCCCTACCTGGCCGCCGCCGCCATCCTCGCCGCGACCCACCAGGGCCTGCGCGGGCAACTGGACCCCGGCGCGCCGGTCGAGGGCAACGGCTACGCCCAGGCCACCGAGCACCTACCCACCGACTGGCTCACCGCCCTCGACGCCCTGGAGCGTTCCGACTGGGCGCGCGAAGCCCTGGGTGAGGCGTTTCTCGGCGTGTACCTCAAGGTCAAGCGCGCCGAGTATCGCCAGTTCATGGCCGAAGTCAGCGAGCAGGACTGGCGCTGGTACCTGCACCAGGCCTGAGCCCACCCTATTGCCAATGAAGGAACCCTGCATGAACGCAGCATCGAACAACGGGCCGGCCCAACGCGCGCCGTCCTATTACAGCGCCACCCTCAACGACCCCACCGAGTACCCCACCCTCAAGGGCACCGAGCAGGTCGACGTGGCCATCATCGGCGGCGGCTTCACCGGCGTGGCCACTGCTGTGGAGCTGGCCGAGCGCGGCCTGAAGGTGGCCATCGTCGAGACCCACCGCATCGGCTGGGGCGCCAGCGGGCGCAATGGCGGGCAGGTCACCGGCAGCCTGTCGGGCGACGAGACCATGCGCAGCCAGATGCGCGCACGCCTGGGCAGCGAGGTGGACGACTTCATCTGGCACCTGCGCTGGCGCGGGCACCAGGTGATCGAGCAACGCGTGGAGCGCTATGGCATCCAGTGCGACCTCAAGCGCGGCCACCTGCACACGGCAATGAAGGCCTCACACATGGACGAGCTGCGCGCCTTCGAAGCCGAGGCCCAGCGCCGCGGCATGGGCGAGCAGGTCGAGCTGCTCGACCGCGATGGCGTCGCCCAGCACCTGCAAAGCCCGCTGTACATCGGCGCGCTGAAGAACCGCCGCAACCTGCACCTGCACCCGCTCAACCTGTGCCTGGGCGAGGCCCGCGCGGCGCACGGCCTAGGCGCGTTGATATTCGAGAACTCCGAGGTGCTGGAGATCGTCCACGGGCCGCGGCCGGCAGTGGTGACCGCCCAGGGCCGGATCGAGGCGCGCCAGGTGATGCTGGCCGGTGATGTGTACCACAAGCTGGAAAAACGCCAGCTCAAGGGCAAGATCTTCCCGGCCATGGGCGGTATCGTTACCACCGCGCCGCTGGGCGAACTGGCCGAGCAGATCAACCCGCAGGACCTGGCTGTCTACGACTGCCGTTTCGTGCTCGACTATTACCGCCTGACCGCCGACAAACGCCTGCTGTTCGGCGGTGGCGCCAACTATTCAGGGCGTGATTCGCGGGACATCGAAGCGGAACTGCGCCCCTGCATCGAGCGCACCTTCCCAGCGCTCAAGGGCGTACCGATCGAGTTCCAGTGGAGCTGCGCCATGGGCATCGTGGTCAACCGCATTCCGCAACTGGGCAAGCTGTCGGACAACGTCTGGTACTGCCAGGGCTATTCGGGGCATGGGGTGGCCACCAGCCATATCATGGGCGAGATCATGGCCGAGGCGCTGACGGGCACGCTGGAGAAGTTCGACACCTTTGCGGCGTGCAAGCACATCAAGGTGCCGATGGGGGACTTGCTGGGGAATCCGCTGTTGGCGGCGGGGATGTGGTACTACCAGATGCTCGAAAAATTGCGCTGAATTCACAGGCCCATTCGTGGGTAAACCCCCGAATGGGCCGATGAAATCTATCAGGCGATCTTCTTCAGCCCCTGCTTCTTCATCTCTTCGTCACGCAGCTCGCGACGCAGGATCTTGCCAACGTTGGTAGTCGGCAGTGCATCGCGGAACTCGATGAAACGCGGCACCTTGTAGCCGGTGACATTGGCGCGCATGTGCTCCATCACCTGCTCCTTGGTCAGGGTGGTGCCCGGCTTGGCCACGATGAACACCTTGATTACCTCGCCGGACTTCTCGTCCGGCACGCCGATGGCCGCGCATTGCAGCACGCCCGGCAGGGAAGCCAGCACGTCCTCGAGCTCATTGGGGTACACGTTGAAGCCCGAGACCAGGATCATGTCCTTCTTGCGGTCGACGATGCGCATGTAGCCGTCCGGCTGGATCAAGGCGATATCACCGGTCTTCAGCCAGCCTTCGCCATCGAGGATCTCGGCAGTGGCCTCTTCACGCTGCCAGTAGCCCTTCATCACTTGCGGGCCCTTGACGCACAGCTCGCCCACTTCGCCCAGCGGCAGTTCCTGGCCGCTGTCGTCGACGATCTTGCACAGGGTGGACGGTACCGGAATGCCGATGGTGCCGATCTGGTTGGCCTCGGACGGGTTGACCGTCGCCACCGGGCTGGTCTCGGTCATGCCATAGCCTTCGCAGATGGCGCAGCCGGTAACCGTTTTCCAGCGCTCGGCCACGCTCAGTTGCAAGGCCATGCCGCCGGACAGGGTGATCTTCAGCGAGGAGAAGTCCAGCGCGCGGAACGCGTCGTTGTTGCACAGCGCGACGAACAAGGTGTTCAGCCCGACGAAGCCGGTGAACTTCCACTTGCCCAGTTCCTTGACCATTGCCGGCAGGTCACGCGGGTTGCTGATGAGCACGTTGTGGTTGCCGATCAGCATCATCGCCATGCAATGGAAGGTGAAGGCATAGATGTGGTACAGCGGCAGCGGCGTGATGAGGATCTCGCAGCCTTCCTTGAGGTTCGAGCCCATCAGCGCGCGGCATTGCAGCATGTTGGCCACCAGGTTGCGGTGGGTCAGCATCGCGCCCTTGGCAACGCCGGTGGTGCCGCCGGTGTACTGCAGCACGGCCACATCGTTGGGCTGCGGGTTGGCCTCGGTGACCGGCTGGCCCTTGCCCAGGGCCAGGGTGTCGTTGAAGCGCACGGCCTTGGGCAGGTTGTAGGCCGGAACCATCTTCTTCACGTACTTGATGACGCTGTTGACCAGCACGCGCTTGAGCGGCGGCAGCAGGTCGGCCACCTCGGTGACGATGACATGCTTGACCTGGGTCTTGGGCACCACCTTCTCGGCCAGGTGCGCCATGTTGGCCAGGCACACCAGGGCCTTGGCGCCGGAGTCGTTGAACTGGTGCTCCAGTTCGCGCGCCGTGTAGAGCGGGTTGGTATTGACCACGATCAAGCCGGCGCGCATGGCACCGAACACAGCGACGGGGTATTGCAGTACATTAGGCAGTTGCACGGCGATGCGGTCGCCGGGCTTCAAGTCGGTATGCTGTTGCAGCCAGGCGGCGAATGCCCCGGACAGTGCATACAGCTCGCCATAGGTGAGGGTCTTGCCCAGGTTGCTGAAGGCCGGCTTGTCGGCAAAGCGTTGGCAGGATTGCTTCAGTACGGTCTGGATATTGGGGAATTCGTCAGGATTGATTTCCGCCGTAATTCCGGCTGGGTATTTATCCTTCCAAAAATGTTCGATCATGGAAGCCCACTCCTTTAGCAACAGCGAATTCATTACGCGTCGATGCGTTTATTATTGATATGGGGTGACACGATTCATTGCAAACCGTATCACCTGAAAGCGCGCCGAGAGTAACAGCTTTGCCAAGGGTCGCCTAGAGGCCTAGACAACCCTGATCGGTCACTAAAATGACTCAAAGAATTATATCGGTCATTTTTAGAGTATTTAACCAAAATGTCGCAAATCGGGCTCAAAACCCTGTTCTAGAGGCCTGCGCAAAAAAGAGAGCGGGCAAGCCCGCCCCTACTTGAAACGATTCAACCTGTCAGGCGATATCGCGCAACTCACGCCGCAGGATCTTGCCCACCGGCGTCATCGGCAGCGATTCGCGCAGCACAATGTGCTTGGGCACCTTGTAGCCGGTGAAGTTGGCCTTGCAGAACGCCTTGAGCTCATCGACGCTGAGGTCGCCCTCACGCGGCACGACGAACAGCTTGACCGCCTCGCCGGAACGCTCGTCCGGCACACCGATGGCCGCGCAGTTGGCCACCTGCGGGTGGCTCATTACCACGTCCTCGATCTCGTTGGGGTACACGTTGAAGCCCGAGACGATGATCATGTCCTTCTTGCGGTCGACGATGCGGGTGAAACCGTCCGGGTCGATCACCGCGATATCGCCGGTCTTGAACCAACCCTCGGCATCCAGCGCCTGGGCGGTGGCCTCTGGCTGCTGCCAGTAGCCTTTCATCACCTGCGGGCCCTTGATGCACAGCTCGCCGCGCTCGCCCAGCGGCAGTTCATTGCCCTCGTCGTCGATCACCTTGAACGCGGTGCCGACCACCGGGATACCCACCGTGCCCAGGCGCGCCAGCTCGCCATAGGGGCATGTGCTAGCGACCGGCGAGGTCTCGGTCAGCCCATAGCCCTCGACGATGCGACAGCCCGTGAGGCTTTCCCAACGCTCGGCGGTGGCCTTGACCAACGCGGTGCCGCCAGAGTTGGTGATCTTGAGCGCGGAAAAGTCCAAAGACTTGAAACCGGGGTGGTCCATGAGGGCGACGAACAGCGTATTCAGCCCCAGCAGCATGGAGAACCGCCACTTACCCAGCTCTTTGATGAAGCCGGGAATGTCACGCGGGTTGGTAATGAGCACGTTGTGGTTGCCCGTGACCATCATGCACATGCAGTTCGCGGTGAAGGCATAGATGTGGTACAGCGGCAGCGGCGCGATCATCACCTCTTGCCCTTCCTTGACCAGCGGCTGACCGTCGGGGCCATGCTGGGAGAAGCACGCCAACACCTGGAGCATGTTCGCTACCAGGTTGCCGTGGGTGAGCATCGCGCCCTTGGCCAGGCCCGTGGTGCCGCCGGTGTACTGCAACACGGCGATGTCGTCGAGGCTGCGCGGTACCGCCTTGTGGGTCAGATCACGGCCCTGGCGCAGCACCTGCTTGAAAGGCACGGCCTGGGGCAGCTGGTAGGCCGGGACCATCTTCTTGAGCTTGTCGACCACCGTGTTCACCAGCCAGCCCTTGGCCGTCGGCAACAGGTCGCCCATCTTCGCTTCGATCAGGTATTCGATATCCGTATCGGGCAGCACCTGCTGCACACGGCTGCCGAACATGTTCAGGTAGACCAGGGCGCGGGCGCCGGAGTCCTTGAACTGGTGGCGCATCTCGCGCTCGGTGTACAGCGGGTTGGTGTTGACCACGATCAGCCCGGCGCGCAGCGCGCCGAACACCGCGATGGGGTATTGCAGCACGTTGGGCATCTGCACCGCGATGCGATCGCCCGGGGCCAGGTCGGTGTTCTGTTGCAGCCAGGCGGCGAAGGCCGCCGAGTAGCGTTCGAGGTCGGCGTAGGTGAGGGTCACCCCCAAGTTGCTGAACGCAGGGCGATCGGCGAAGCGCTTGCAGGAGCGCTCGAACACCTCGACCACGGATTTGTAAGTATTGATGTCAATCGTAGAAGGGACGCCCGCCGGGCGTTTGTCATTCCAGAATTCGGCTTGCATTTATTATTGTTCCTCTGCCTGGACCTGCTGTTGATCCCTCTTGCGAGGGCGCTGCCCGTGTCCTTGATCCGTTTGCCTGATGGCAAAAAGACGTTCAGCCGACGTTAGCAGTTAAGTCAGGGGCGGCAAATACGCCAAGGCCTGCCATTAACATTGTGAATCTTATTTGTTCACTTCCTGCAATCTCGGTCATTGTGCATACACTGCGCTCAACCCCGTGCGCAAAGGACCCGCCATGCCCCACGACGCCTTCTGGCTGCCCGCCAGCGAGCATTGCAGCTTGTACGTCCACCAGTGGCTGCCGGAGCAACCGGTCAAGGCCGTGGTGTTGCTGGCCCATGGCATGGCCGAGCATGCCGGGCGCTACCGGCGCCTGGGCCACGCGCTGAACGCCGCCGGTTTCGCCCTGTTCGCGCCGGACCTGCGCGGCCATGGGCGTACCGCCGAGCTGGGCAGCCTGGGTCTGTTCGCCCGCGAGCAGGGCTGGAACACCGTGGTCAACGACCTGGGCCTGCTGGCCCAACATATAGGCCAGCTGTTCCCCGGCACGCCGCTGTTCCTGTTCGGCCACAGCATGGGCAGCTACATCGCCCAGGCCTACCTGCTACACCACAGTGCCAGCCTGCAAGGTGCAGTGCTCAGCGGCTCCAACTTCCAGCCGGCGGCGTTGTATCGCACAGCCCGGCTGATCGCTCGCCTGGAGGCCTGGCGCCAGGGCAAGCTCGGCAAGAGCGCGCTGATCGAGTGGCTGTCGTTCGGCTCGTTCAACAAGGCCTTCAAGCCCAACCGCACGGCCTTCGACTGGCTCAGCCGCGACCCTGACGAGGTCGACCTGTACGTCAGCGACCCGCTGTGCGGCTTTCGTTGCAGCAACCAGCTGTGGCTCGACCTGCTCCAGGGCCTGGCGCAGATCAGCCAGCCCAGGCACCTGGCGCAGATCGACCCGAACCTGCCAATGCTGGTCATCGGTGGCGAATGTGATCCGGTGAGTGCCGGCAAGCGTCTCACCCATCTGGCCGACGCCCTGCGCGCGACCGGCAACAGCCACGTGCAGTTGCGCGTGTATCCTGATGCGCGCCACGAAGTGCTCAACGAAACCAACCGTGACGAGGTCACCGCCGATATCATCGGCTGGCTGGAGCAGGCGCTGGCCCTTGGCCGCCCCGCCCGCAGTGAATGATCGACGCCCTCGTCCGCCCTTAAGGAAGCCCCGATGACCCAGGTCACCAACACCCCCTACGAAGCCCTCGAAGTCGGCCAGAAGGCCAGCTACGAAAAGTCCGTGGAAGAGCGCGATATCCAGCTATTCGCCGCCATGTCCGGTGACCACAACCCGGTGCACCTGGACGCCGAGTTCGCCGCCAAGAGCATGTTCCGCGAGCGTATCGCCCATGGCATGTTCAGCGGGGCGCTGATCAGCGCGGCGGTGGCCTGCACGCTGCCTGGGCCGGGCACCATCTACCTGGGGCAGAAGATGAGCTTCCAGAAGCCGGTGAAGATCGGCGACACCCTGACCGTGCGCCTGGAGATCCTCGAGAAGCTGCCCAAGTTCAAGGTGCGTATCGCCACCAACGTGTACAACCAGAACGACGAGCTGGTGGTCGAGGGCGAGGCCGAGATTTTGGCACCGCGCAAGCAACAGACCGTCGAGTTGGTGTCGCCGCCGAACTTCGTTGCCAGCTAAGAGGCCAGCAAGCTCACCCCAACTCGCGCAGGCACCGCTCGATATGCCGCCGCTCCGGCCCCTGCCGAGTCAGCGCCAGCGCTTGCTGCCAAGCCTCGCGCGCCTGCTGCGTGTTGCCCAGTTGCCGATGCAGTTCGGCACGGGCGGCATGGGCCAGGTGGTAATCGTGCAACTCCCCCCTCGCCAATATCGCCTCGATCACCTGTAGACCCGCCGCCGGCCCATCGCGCCTGGCCAACGCCGCCGCGTGGTTGAGCTCTACCACCGGCGATGGCCAGTGGCGCTGTAATACCGCGTACAACCCAACGATCTCATGCCAATCGGTCTGCTCGCTGCTTGGCGCCTCGGCATGCAGCGCCGCGATCGCCGCTTGCAAGCTGTAGACGCCGAAACCGCCCTCCCCCAGTGCCTGGCGCACCAATTGGCAGCCCTCCTCGATCTGCGCCCGGTCCCACAGGCTGCGATCCTGCCGGTCAAGCACTACCAGCTCACCCTGTTCATCACTACGCGCCTCGAGCCGAGAGGCTTGCAGCAGCATCAGTGCGAGCAGGCCAAGCACCTCGGGCTCGGGCAGCAACTGCGCCAGCAAGCGCCCCAGGCGGATCGCCTCGTCACACAGCTCGCCCTGCACCAGCGCTTCGCCCGCCGACGCCGAGTAGCCTTCGTTGAACACCAGGTAGATCACCCGCAACACGCTTTCCAGGCGCTCCGGCAGCTCGTTCAAGGTGGGTACCTGGTAGGGAATGCGCGCATCGCGGATCTTCGCCTTGGCCCGCACGATGCGCTGGGCGATGGTCGAGGGCTGTTGCAGGAAGGCGCGGGCGATCTGCTCGGTGGTCAGGTCGCAGACCTCGCGCAAGGTCAGTGGCACCTGCGCATCGGCAGCCAGCGCCGGGTGGCAGCAGGTAAAGATCAAGCGCAGGCGGTCGTCAGCCAGCAGCTCTTCTTCGCTGGGGTCCTGCGCTTGGCCGTCGAGCAACATCACAAGGTCCGCCTGGGAACGGTCGAAACGCGCACGTCGGCGCAGGGCATCGATGGCCTTGAAGCGGCCGGTCGACACCAGCCAGGCCCGCGGGTTACCCGGTATGCCATCGCGCTGCCAACGCTCGACGGCGACGAAGAAAGCCTCGTGCATTGCCTCCTCGGCGAGGTCGAAGTCGCCCAGCAGGCGAATCAGCGTCGCCAGGATGCGTCGGGAGTCGTGGCGGTACACCGCCTCGACCTGCGCACGCACCTGGGTGGCGTCGACCATCAGTCTGGTGTCCCCAGGACCGGATGCTTGCCGTGCAATGCAGCGGGTGTAGGGCGCATGGTCAGGGTTCTCCGCGTGTCAGGGTTGCAGTTCACGCACCGGGCGCACCTCGACGCTGCCGACCCGCGCCGCCGGGATGCCACGGGCGATGTTCAGCGCCTCGTTAAGGTCGCGGGCATCGACCAGGTAGAAACCGGCCAGTTGCTCTTTGGTTTCGGCGAACGGGCCGTCGGTCAGGCTCATCTGGCCGCCGCGCACGCGCACCGTGGTGGCTGTTTGCACCGGCTTGAGCGCCTCGGCGGCGAGCATTCGCCCAGAGCCATGGATGGACTCGGCGTAGGCCATGCATTCCGCGTCTTCAGGGCTGTCAGGCAGGCTGTGCAACAGCCCTTCGTCACAATAGACCAGGCACAGGTATTTCATGGTCGTCTCCAGCGCGGGTAAAGGTGCGTTTGCCGATGAGCGGTGCGCTCAAGGCTTGAGGTCGAACAGCGCCTTCTGGGTTTCCATATCGAAGGGCGCCGACCAATGCTCATGGATCACCTGCCACTGCCCGGCGTTACGACGATAGCCCACGGTGGCGCGCATGAAGCCGCACTGGCTTTCGTCATCGCCCGGGCCACAGCGGTTCAACCAGTGCGCCAGGGCCAGGTCGCCGTCGGCATGCACGGTCAGTTGCGCCACTTCGAAGACCATGGGCCCGGTGCACAAACCCATGCACATTTCCCAATGCGCGCGGTAGGCGGCCTTGCCCTTGAATTGCAGTTCCTTGATGGCATCGAAAGCGACGATATCGTCGGCATAGGGCGCAGCGATGCCATCCAGGTCGCGCTCGCGTACAGCGAGTACCCAGCGCTCGATCAGTTGGCGGATTTCGGTTTCGGCGGCAGTGCTCATGGGGTGTTCCTCCAGTCGCTCAGCAAGGATTGGCGCCGGTGTGGCCGGCGCCTTCACTGAATGGTCGATGGGGGAAAGGGGAAATCGACAGGCCGCGAAGATTTTTTTAGAACGAGCAGACCCTATCCTCGCGCCTACCCCATCAACACCCGCGCATACCGCTCACGGTCGACGTTCGCCCCGCTGAGCACCACCGCCACACGCTTGCCGCGCTGGCGCTCGCGCTCTTGCATCAGCGCCGCCAATGCTGCCGCGCCCGCACCCTCGGCGGTGTTGTGGGTAGCTTCGTGATACAGGCGCATGGCACTGGCGATGTCCTCATCGCTGACCCGCACGAGACGCGCCGCATGCTCGCTTACCAGCGCGAAGGCATCGGGATGCGGCACGCGGCAGGCCATGCCGTCGGCAAAGGTATCGGCGGTATCTGTGGTGACGATGCGCCCCTGCTCGATGCTTTGCGCATAGGCATCGGCCTGGGTCGATACCACGCCGACGATCTCGGTGCGCAGGCCCAGCAGGTTGCGCGCCTGGATCAGCCCGCAGATGCCCGAGCCCATGCCAATCGGCACATAGACGCAGTCGAGGTCGGCCACCGCCTCGAACAACTCCAGCGCGTAGGTGGCCACGCCACGCACCAGTTCCGGGTGGAACGACGGCACCATCAGGTAGCCACGTTCCTCGGCGAGCCGCCCGGCGTATTCGCGGGCCACATCGAAGTCCACGCCGTGCTCCACCAGTTCGCCACCCAAGGCGCGCATGGCGGCGTTCTTCTCCCGCGAATTACCTTCAGGCACCACGATGATCAACGGCAAGCCCGCCTGGCGTGCAGCCAGGGCCATGCTCTGGCCGTGGTTGCCCCGGGTGGCGGTGACCAGCCCGCGTGGCGGCTCGCCGCTGGCCATCAGCGAACGCACGTACACCAGGCCGCCGCGCACCTTGAAGGCGCCGGTCGGTGCGTGGTTCTCATGCTTGACCCACACCTCGCAGCCCAACTGCTCGGCCAGCAGCGGCCAGACGCGCTGGGGGGTGGCGGGAACATGCTGGTGCACGAACGCAGCGGCTTCGCGCAGGGCGGGCAGGTCGAACATGGCGGACAATCCTTCATCGAGGGTGGTTGAACCGATCCTAAGCGCCGGGCATTGTATGGGTAAAACCTTATATTGCATGGGCGACAATTGCGTGTGGATTCCCAACCTGCCGGACGACGACCAACCCCGCTACCTGGCCCTGGTCGAGGCCATCGCCAGTGCCATCGAACGCGGTGAGCTCAAGGTCGGCGAGCGCCTGCCGCCCCAACGCCGCCTGGCCTGGAAGCTCGGCCTGAACCCCAGCACCACCCAGCAAGCCTACCGCGAGGCCGCCGCCCGGCACCTGGTGGCAGGCGAAGTCGGCCGCGGCACCTATGTGCTGGCCAGCAGCCAGGAGGCGACCTTGTTTCGCCTCAAGCAGCGCGACCACCCAGGCGCTGTGATCGACCTGTCCACCAACGTGCCGGTGGCCGACCCGCACAACCTCGACTTGCGCCATAGCCTCAAAAGCCTGCTCGACCGCACCCCCAGCGCCCTGCTCGACCATTACCTGGGGCCGACCGAGCTGCTGCTTGGCCGTGTGCACGGTGCGCGCTGGCTGGCCCTGCGCGGCCTGGCTGTCACACCTGACGAGCTGTTGCTGTGCGGTGGCGCCCAGCAGGCACTGGCGACGGTATTGCAGTCACTGTGCCAAGCGGGCGAGCCGGTCATGGTCGAGGCCCTCACCGCTCCTGGCATCAAGGCCGCCTGCCGCCAGTTGCGCCTGCCGGTGCATGGCGTGGCGCTGGACGCGCAGGGCCTGCGCCCGGACGAACTGGACCGGGTGGCACGGGCCAGCGGCGCACGCCTGCTGGTGACCACGCCAACGCTGCACAACCCCACCGGGGCGTACATGGACACGCAACGCCGCCAGGCCATCGCCGAGGTGGTCAAGCGCCATGGCCTGCGGGTGATCGAGGATGATGTCTACGGCGCATTGAGCGAACGGCCACCGCTGTATCCGTTGCTCGACGGCCATGGCGTGCTGGTCACCAGCCTGTCCAAGACGGTGGCCGCCGGGCTACGCCTGGGCTGGATCGTCGCCCCGCAGGCGGTGCTCGAACAGATCGACCCACACGCCAGGGCCACCCACTGGCCGGTGTCACCGTTGAACCTTCACATCGCCTGCCAGTGGATCGCCGAGGGTACGGCGGCGCGGCGCTTGGCCTGGCAGCGGGAGGAAGTCGAAGAGCGTTGGAAACTGGCGCGGCGGGTACTGGGCGGGGCGCTGGTCGGCAACGGCGAGCCGTCGCCGCATGCCTGGGTCGCGACGCCGGGCAGCGCAGAGGCGGTGGTTGCAGGTTGCCGTGAGCGTGGGGTGGAGGTGGTGCCGGCCAGCGTGTTCGCGATCGGCGCCAACGAGGTGCAGGCAGTACGCATCAGCCTGTCGGCGGCAAGCAGCCGGGCTGAGCTCAAGCAGGGGTTGGAGGTGGTGAGGGCGGTGCTGGAGGGGATGTGAGTTGTGCATCAGTGGCAGCCCTTTCGCGGGTAAACCCGCGAAGGGGCCGTTACTGACACACCGCGATCAACCCTGGTTGCAACCCTCGCCCATGACGCGGTAGCGGATGGTATGCACCTGGCCCTGATGGTCCTCATAGGTCATGGTGGCAGGCTCCACTTGGCAGGTTTCGGGAACGCCCGACAGGTCGATGACCCGCCGGATATCCAGCTTCATGCCGTACTCGTATTGCACAATGGGCTGGGCAGAAGTGGGCTGGGTAGAGGCAACGGCTTCATCCGCGAGGGCGAACGACGACATACCGACCAAGGCAAGTATCAGAAGTGGTTTCATGGAAGTGGGCCTTCAAAGCAATCAAGCTCGTCGATTGACTTCTTATGCCATCCTGGCGCGGAGAAGTTGCCATCGAACGGCGATGACACGAAGCACCGATCCCGCTTCATCTAACTGCGGAAGGGATGCAGGAAATTCTACGCCTGCCTGGGAATACTTGAACCCTGCGCTCGGATATTCACCCTTGCCTGATTTGCAACAATCTGCGACAAAGCCGCCCCATGAACAGCCTCCTATACAGCCTTCTGGATACCACGCAACGCCGCCTGCTGGCGCATTTCTACCGCGCCCATGGCTCACGCATGCGGCCTGCCGCCGAGGGTGTGCAGTGGGTCGCCCGCGCCGATGGCCTGGTCGGTGCCCTGAACCTTAGTGCCGTCGAGGGAGGCCACTGGCTGACCGGGCTGTTCGTCGCTCCTGAATGGCGCAGCCGAGGTATTGCCGGAGAGTTGATGGACGCTGCACTGGCAGGCAGCAGCGGCTCGACCTGGCTGTTCTGCCACCCCGACTTGCAAGGCTTCTATCAACGCCAGGGCTTCACCGCCACCGAGGCACTGCCTGCCGAGCTGGCCTCGCGGCTGGCGCGTTATCGGCGTGGCAAGGCCTTGCTGGCGATGGTGCGGGGTCAGTCGTCGCTGCTGGGGTCCAGCCCGGGGAACAGCACCTCGGTGTAGCCGAACTTGGCGAAGTCCTGGATGCGCGAGGGGTACAGGCGGCCGATCAGGTGGTCGCATTCGTGCTGCACCACCCGGGCATGGAAGTCGTCGGCGAAGCGGTTGATCGGGTTGCCTTGAGGGTCGGTGCCGTCGTAGCGGATGTGCTTGTAGCGCGGCACCACGCCGCGCAGGCCGGGCACCGACAGGCAACCTTCCCAGCCATCCTCGACTTCGTCGGACAACGGCGTGATGACTGGGTTGAGCAGGATGGTCCGCGGCACCGGCTCGGCGTCCGGGTAGCGCTCGCTGCGCTCGAAGCCGAAGATCACCAGTTGCAGGTCGATGCCGACCTGCGGTGCGGCCAGGCCCACGCCACCGACGTGGGCCATGGTCTCGAACATGTCGTCGATCAGCTGTTGTAACTCGGCGCTGCCAAGCATGCGCTCGGGCACTGGCTGGGCAATGCGCAACAGGCGCTCATCGCCCATCTTGAGAATGTCACGGATCATCTGAGGTTCGGCTCGCGGGGCTGTGGTTCAGGTTCAGGCTCTGGTTCTACAGGATGCTCGTGACCCAGCACAGTGATGCTGTCCTTGGGTTTCTCGCCGGCGAAGTCTTTCTCGCCCGGGTCCTTGCCCTCGGCCGACATATGCTCGATCACGGCATTCATTTCCGCGCCCAGCAATAGCACGGCGGCGGAAATATAGAAATACAGCAGCAGCACGATGATCGCCCCGATGCTGCCGTACATGGCGTTGTAGTCGGCGAAGGTCTTCACGTAGTAACCGAAGGCCAGCGAAGCGATGATCCACACCACCACCGCCAGCACCGAACCTGGGGTGATGAAGCGGAATTTCTGCTTCACATCGGGCATCACGTAGTAGATCAACGCCACCGCGACCATCATCAGGATGATGATCGCCGGCCAGCGCAGGATGGTCCACACCGTGACGATCACCTCCTGCATGCCGATCTGCGAGGCGATCCATTCCATCACTTGCGGCCCCAGCACCATCAGCGCTGCCGCCGCCAGGAGCATGCCGGCGATGCCGACCGTGTAGATGATCGACAGCGGGATACGCTTCCACACCGGGCGCCCTTCAGGTACGTCGTACGCGGCGTTCATCGCGCTCATCATCAGCCGCACACCGGCCGAAGCTGTCCATAGGGCGATCACGATACCCACTGACAGCAACCCACCCTTGGATTGCTGCAACTGGTCGATCACCGGGTTCACCTGCTCCAGCGCCTGGGGCGGCAGCACCAGTTCGGACTGCAGGCGCAGCCAGGAGAAGAAGTCAGGCAGGTGCAGGAAACCGATGAGGGCGATCAGGAACAGCAGGAACGGGAACAGCGAGAACAGCATCTGGTAGGCCAGCGCGGAGGCATAGGTGGACATCTCGTCATCGAGGAATTCGCTGACGGTGCGCACCAGCACGCGGTGCAGGGGCAGGCCGCGCAGGTGGGGAAAAATCATAGCGTCTCCTTTCGCCGCTTGATCATCGTGGTTGCAAGTCTAATAGACCACGGCAGTAACGTACTGCTCCCTGGACGTATCGGAAAATACAGCGGCCCCTCCTGGGGGCCGCCATGGTCAAACGCCGATCAAGGCTTTTTCAGTGCATCTTTCACTTTGCCCTTGATCTGCTGGGCCTCGCCCTTGCGTTCCTGCATTTCGCCCTCGGCACGCAGGCGCTCATTGTCGGTGGCCTTGCCCACACCTTGCTTGACGTTGCCCATCGCTTCGTTGGCCATGCCTTTGACTTTGTCTTTGGTGCCACTCATGGGAATTCTCCTGAGGCGAAGACACGGGAAATCGTGTCGTCATAAGGTCGACCGGCGCCCCGTTGCAGGAGTTTCAAATCATTTTAGCGGCGACCGCCGAACGGCAGCCCGGCTTGCCCGGCGCTCGCCCGACCCGCACAATAGCGGGCCTTACCCCAGCGTCAACTCGCAGGAACCTGCATGAAACTCGACAAACCCACCGCCATCGCCCGCCGCAACCAGGCGCTGGCACGGCCGGTGCTCGACCGCGACAACACCCTGTTCGCCATTCTCGACAAGAAGCGCAACCTGTGGTGGTTCGAAGTGCCCGCAGCGCTGCTGCGCAAGGGCCAGCCCGACTGGGTCAACCTGCTGCTGCACACCCCGGAAACCGACGAACTGCAACACCTGAAGGTGCCGGTCAACTTCCTGCGTGCGCACCAGGAGCAGATGGAAGTACGCCACCCCGGCAAGCGCCGCTCGACCATCAGCCTGGCCCTGAGCGCCGACCGCGACTCGCTGCTGCGCGACACCCGCCCGGGCGGCGAGCAACTGGACTTCAGTACCTTCGTGCAGGCCTGACTCAGGCCTTCTCGATCCGGTCGTCATGGATGACGATGCGGCCCTGCTTGAACAACGCACCAATGGCCTTCTTGAAGTTGCCCTTGCTGACGTTGAACATCTGGCTGATGACAACCGGGTCGCTCTTGTCGCACACCGGCAGCACCCCACCGGCCGCCTCCAGGCGCGCCATGATCTGCTCGTGCAGCCCGTCGGCCAGGGCCTGGCCCACCGGCTGCAGGCTCAGGGCGATCTTGCCATCGCTGCGCAGTTCCTTGATGAAACCCTTCTCGTGCATGCCCGAACGCAGGAACTTGAACACCTCGTTCTTGTGGATCAGGCCCCAGTGGCGGTTGTTGATGATGGCCTTGAAGCCCAGCGGCGTTTCGCCTGCCACCAGCAACTCGACCGGCTGGCCGACCTTGTAGTCGGCAGGGGTGCGGTCCAGGTAGCGGTCCAGGCGCGCGGTGGCGGTAATGCGCCGGGTGCGTTTGTCCAGGTAGGCGTGAACTACGCAGTATTCGCCGATCTTCAGCGGCCGCGACTCTTCCGAATACGGCATCAGCAGGTCCTTGGACAGCCCCCAGTCGAAGAAAATACCCGCGCCGTTGATGTCCTTCACCTTGAGGCTGGCGAACTCACCTACCTGCATCTTCGGCTTCTCGGTGGTGGCGATCAGTTGGTCTTCGCTGTCGAGGTAGACGAACACGTTGAGCCAGTCGTCCAGCTCCAGGGCGGCATCCTTGGGGAAGTAGCGCCGAGGCAGGAGAATCTCGCCATCGGCGCCGCCGTCCAGGTACAGGCCGAATTCCACGTGTTTAACGATTTGCAAACTGTTGTAGCGCCCAAGCAGAGCCATTTCCGATGTTCCTCGAGACAAGGCGGCTATTCTACACCCGAACCGTCCAGGAACCACCGGGCCCTTCCTGCGTCTACTGCCTGGCACACCCCAGCAAGGATTCGCGCATGCCATTTCGCCTGTTCCCGTCGCTGCTTCTCGTACTGGCCTTCACCCTGACCCTGTCGGCCTGTAGCCGTATCGACCTGGCCTACCGCAACCTCGACCGCCTGGTGCCCTGGTCGCTGGGCGACTACCTGGACATGAACAGCGAGCAGCGGGCTTTGCTCGACGAACGGCTCAAACAACACCTGGCCTGGCACTGCAAGACCCAGTTGCCGGGCTACCTCGACTGGCTCGACCAGGTGCGGGTGATGGTCGCCAACGACGCCGTCACCGACCAGGCCTTGCAGCAACGCACCGCCGAGGCGCGCGAGGCCATTGGTCGGGTCACCGAAGCCATCACCCCTTCGGCGACCGAATTGCTGCGTGGCATGAGCCAGGCCCAAGTGGAGGAAATGCGCCAGGCCTTCGACGAAGATATCGCCGAGCGCCGCAAGGAATACGTCGACACCCCGCTGCCCAAGCAGATCGAAGCCCGCGCCACGCGCATGGAAAAACGCCTCACCACCTGGTTCGGCGAACTCAACGCCACCCAGCGCCTGCGGGTGACGACCTGGTCCCAGGCCCTGGGCGAACAGAACCGCCAGTGGATCGCCAACCGCGCCCACTGGCAGCAACAGTTGCTGCTGGTGATGAACCAGCGTGACACGCCCAGCTTCGAGCCGCGCCTGGCCCAGCTGTTGCAACGCAAGGAAAGCCTGTGGACCCCGGAATACCGCATCGCCTTCCAGAACACCGAGCGAGAGGCCCGCAGTTTGCTGGTCGACCTGATGCAAGAAAGCAGCCCAGCCCAGCGCCAGTTCCTGCAACAGCGCCTGGCCAAGGTGCGTACCGATTTCAGCGAATTGAAGTGTCTTAGAAGCTGATTCGGCTTCGTACTTTTCGCGGGTAAACCCGCGAAAAGGTTTGCACAGTCACCGCCCCTTACGCCGATACGGAAACACGTCGATCACCTTCCCTTCCCGAATCTTCGCTTGCAACCCCTGCCAGTAACCGGCGTCATACAACTCTCCATGCAACCGGCTGAACAGCCGGCGCTGGCCGATATCGGCGAACAGGAACGGCGGGAACTCCTCGGGAAACACGTCATGTGGGCCGATCGAATACCACGGTTCGCCGGACATCTCGTCCTCCGGGTAACGCGGCGGCGGAATGTGCCTGAAATTCACCTCGGTCAGGAAACTGATTTCGTCGTAGTCGTAGAACACCACCCGGCCATGGCGAGTGACGCCGAAGTTCTTCAGCAGCATGTCGCCAGGGAAGATATTCGCCGCCGCCAGTTGCTTGATCGCCAGGCCATAGTCTTCCAGCGCCTCCAACACTTGGGCTTCGCTGGCCTGCTCCAGGTACAGGTTGAGCGGGGTCATGCGCCGCTCGGTCCAGCAGTGGCGCACCAGCACGGTATCACCCTCCAAGGCCACGGTGGACGGCGCCACCTCCAGCAGCTCGGCCAGGCATTCAGGCTCGAACTTGGCCCGGGGGAAGCGAAAATCGGCGAACTCCTGGGTATCGGCCATGCGCCCCACCCGGTCGACACTTTTCACCAAACGGTACTTCTCGATCACCGTGGCGCGGTCCACGGTCTTGGAGGGCGAAAACCGGTCCTTGATGATCTTGAACACCGTATTGAAGCCCGGCAGGGTGAATACGCTCATCACCATGCCGCGCACGCCAGGGGCCATGATGAAGCGGTCATCGGTATTGGCCAGGTGGTTGATCAGTGCGCGGTAGAACTCCGATTTGCCATGCTTGTAGAAGCCGATGGAGGTGTACAGCTCGGCGATATGCTTGCCCGGCAGGATGCGCTTGAGGAAGTTGACGAACTCCGCCGGTACCGGCACATCGACCATGAAGTACGAGCGGGTGAAAGAGAAGATGATCGACACCTCGGCCTCGTCGGTAATCACCCCATCGGCCTCTATGCCATGGCCTTCGCGGTGCAACAGCGGGATCACCAGCGGCCATTGCTCGTCCTGGGTATGCAGGCGGCCGACCAGGTAGGCACCCTTGTTGCGGTACAGCACAGGCACGAACAGCTCCACCGCCAGCGCCGGGTCCTTGCACACCCAGTCGGGCAGGCACTCGCGCAGTTGCAGTTCCAGGCGCGCCAGGTCGCACTCCTGGTCGCCATAGGGCACTGAAAACGGGTAGTCGGCGAGCATGGCCCGCAGCAGCGCATCGAGGCCGCCCTGGGCACTGTAGTTGCGGGTTTGCGCGGCGCGCTCGCGGCCTCGCATGGCCGGGCGCGTGGTGTGGATGAACATGCAGCCGTCGTTGATCTGGTCGTGGCTGAACAGGCTGCAGAACAGCGAGTTGTACCAGGTCTCCGACAGCTCGTCGTCCAGCCGTGGGTCGATCAGGTGGATATAGGCGCTCTTGACCAGCGGCCACTGCTCCACATCCAGTAGCACGGCCTGCTCGAAACCCTCGTGCAACCAACCGTTGACCTCGGCGACTTTCTCCTCGTACAGGTTGATGCGCGCCGCCGCCGCCAGCTGTATCGCCTGCCACTGCGCCTGTTCGAAGCGTTGGCGGGCGCCCAGGGTGATCTGGCGGAAATGCTCGCGATAGTTGTCGAAGCCATCGAGGATCATCCGCGCGATGGCGGCAGCGGGCCAGGGCTGGGTCATACGGTGGTCTCCGCGCAGGGTCTAACGGCTGAGCTTAGCCCCATCCCGGCAACTCGCAGGCTTTGCCTACGAAGGGAGCCGCTGCTACCAGGGCGCAATTACTGTGCAAGAAACGACAGGCGTGCCGGTCGTCGCTCACGTAAACTCGCGCCCTGCCCCACTGCCGGAGAACCCCGTGAGCCCCATCGCCCTCACCCGCCTGCTGACCCTCGCTGCTGTCTGGGGGGCGAGTTTCCTGTTCATGCGTATCATCGCCCCGGTACTGGGGACCGTGCCGACCGCCTTTTTCCGCGTGTCGATCGCCTGCCTGGGGCTGGTGGCCATCGTCGCAGCGGCCCGCGTGCGCTGGGACTTCAACGGCAAGCTCGGGGCCTGCCTGCTGCTGGGGATGATCAACTCAGCAATACCCGCGACCTTCTACTCGGTGGCGGCCCAGGTGCTGCCGGCGGGCTATTCGGCAATCTTCAACGCCACCACGCCGCTGATGGGCGTGCTGATCGGCGCGCTGTGCTTTCGCGAGGCGATGACCCTGCCCAAGCTGTGCGGCATCTTCCTCGGTCTGTTCGGGGTCGTCATTCTCAGTGGTGCTGGCCCGGTGGCGCTGGACCTGGCACTGCTGCAAGGGGCGCTGTCGTGCCTGGCGGCCACCACCTGTTACGGCTTTGCCGGGTTCCTGGCGCGACGCTGGGTCAGCGACCTGGACAGCCGCCTGTCGGCCTTGGGCAGCATGCTCGGCGCCACCCTGCTGATGACTCCGCTGTTCGCCTGGAGCGCCCTGGCCCAGCCACCGGCCAGCTGGGGTGGCTGGCAGGTGTGGTTGTCGTTGCTGGGCCTGGGACTGGTTTGCACGGCGTTCGCCTACATCCTGTACTTCCGCCTGCTGGCCGAGATCGGGCCGATCAAGGCCAGTACCACGACCTTCCTGATTCCGGTGTTCGGCGTGCTGTGGGGCGCCTGGCTGCTGGACGAACCGCTGTCGATGGCGCACCTGTATGGCGGGCTGATGATTGGCGTGGCGCTGTGGTTGGTGCTGCGGCCTGCGCGTAGCTGAGAAAAGCAAAGGGGCCACCACAACGGCCCCTTTGCTTTCAGGCTTCAACGGTCTTCATGGCTGGCTTGCGAAACACGAACAGCAACCCCACCACGATCAGCCCCATGCCCAGCAGGCTCAACGGTGCCAATCGGTTTCCGAAGATGAGGAAGTCCATCACCGCTGTCACCGCCGGTACCAGGTAAAACAGGCTGGTGACATTGACCAGGTTGCCTCGGGCTATGAGCCGGTACAGCAGCAACGTGGCCAGCAGCGACACCACCAGCCCCATCCACAACAGCGCAGCGATGAAGCTGCCACTCCACTGCACATGCAGCGGCTGCCACGGCGCGAACAGCGCGCACATCAGAAAGCCAGCCAGGTACTGCAATGGCAAGGTGCCCATGGGATTGTCGGCAATGCGCTTCTGCATGATCGAGCCACAGGTCATGCTGGCCAGCGCCAGCAAGGCGAACAGCATCCCGGCCAGGGACACCCCGCCAAGGTTGATACCCTGGTACACCACCATGACCAACCCGGCCAACCCGAGCCCCAGGCCGAACAGGCGGCTCCAGGAACGCTGCCGTTCCATCAGTGCCACGGTAAGAATGGGTTGCACGCCCATCACCGTGGCCATGACGCCAGGAGTGACGTGGGTATTCAGCGCCAGCAGGTAGAAGATCTGGTAGGCGCCCAATAGCACCGCCCCGGTCGCCAGCGCCTGCAAGATAGCGCCGCGCTGCCTGGGCCAGCGCAGCCCGAGCAACGGGCCAATCAGCAGCAAGCCGCCGAGCGCCAGCAATGAGCGCAACAAGAGAAAGGCAAAGGGGCTGGCCTGGGCCAGGCCGAGCTTGGAGACGATCGCCCCGCTGCTCCACAGCAGGACGAACAGGCTGGTAGTGGCCGCCGAGGCCACGGATGCTTTGGAAAAGACAGACATGTATTGCCACCTGTTGTTTGGCAAATGAGCCGAACGGCGGGCGGGTCGCGCGGAAAAGTGCGAGGGAAATGCCGCCGTGTTCAGTGAGGTGCGAAGTACGCAGGGCCGATCAGCCCAGCACGACCACGCTTGGGGGCGATACCACGCCCCGCACCACGTCACTGACAGGTGGTGGGTAGTGACTGATCATGGCCGGTTGCTGGCTGCCACGCACGACCACGCCCGCGACAGGCGCGAGAACGAAGGCGGTGGTGGAAGCGATGGCGGGCATGAACAGGTCTTCGGAGGAAGTGAGTGTTTCGAAATATATCGACGAAGCCATCGCAGGGCAAGCCCGCGACGGCCCTCGTTCAGATAATGCGCAGTATCAGAAAAGCCACTTGATCAGCAGGTACGCCACCACCACCGCCAACACCGGCCGCAGCACGCGGTAGGCCTTGGGGTTGGCGCGCTTGAACTGCTTCACATGGCCGCTGATGCGGTTGCTGAAGCGCTTGCTCCAGGCATACGCCTGGTTGATCCCGCCCACGCGCTCGTCATCGAGGTTCTGCGGCGCGGTGGCGCGGCCGAGGAAGGCACTGACCTTGCGGTTGACGCGGGTCATGAAGGCGTTGCTCAGCGGGCGCTCGATGTCGCAGAACAGGATCACCCGGGTCACGTCGGTCTCGTTCTTCACCCAGTGCACGTAGGTTTCATCGAACATCACATCCTCGCCATCGCGCCAGGCGTATACCTGGCCGTCGACATAGATGCGGCAGTTGTCCGAGTTGGGCGTGGACAGCCCCAGGTGGTAGCGCAGGGAACCGGCGAACGGGTCGCGGTGGGGGTTCAGGTGGCTGCCACCGGGCAGCAAGGCGAACATCGCACCCTTGACGTTCGGAATGCTGCTGACCAGCTCGACGGTCTTGGGGCACAACGCTTCGGCCGAAGGCAGCGGTTTGTCGTACCACTTGAGGTAGAAACGCTTCCAACCCTTCTTGAAGAACGAGCCGAAACCGGCGTCGTTGTCCTTCTCGGCGGCGCGAATGTAGCCCTCGTCGAACAGGCGCATGGCCTCCTCGCGGATCACCTGCCAGTTGTCCTTGAGCACGTCCAGTTCCGGGAAGCGCTGGCGGTCCAGGTAAGGCTTGGACGGCACGCCGGAGAACAGGTACATCAGGCTGTTGTAGGGAGCGAACAGCGCCGAGTGGTTGACGAACTGGCGCAGCACCGGCAGGCGGGCCTTGCCGCGCAGGTGCACGAACAGCACGCTGCCGAAGAACACCAGCAGCACGCCGGCCTTGGCGAGGAAGGAAAAGGTCATGCAACACTCCTTGGAGGGGAAATCTGGCCATCCCCGAATAGCCGGACATCATAAACCCATCCGGCCCCGGTAAAAACAACCGGGGCCGGATCGCAGTGTTGGGAATTGTGCAACAAAGAGGCGCTGGTGGTATTGCTACGGATCATCCGCAACCCTACCGGCACCAGGGGCTTATTGCTGGTTTTCCTGCTCGGTGAACAGGTCGGCGAACAGCATGCTCGACAGATAGCGCTCACCGGAGTCTGGCAGGATCACCACGATGGTCTTGCCCTGCATCTCGGGTTTCTCGGCCAGGCGCACCGCCGCAACCATCGCGGCACCGCAAGAAATACCGCACAGAATGCCCTCTTCCTGCATCAGGCGCAGGGCCATGGCCTTGGATTCCTCGTCAGTGACCGTTTCCACCTGGTCAACGATCGAAAGGTCAAGGTTCTTCGGCACGAAGCCTGCGCCAATGCCCTGGATTTTATGCGGGCTGGGCTTGAGCTCCTCGCCGGCCAGGGTCTGGCTGATCAGCGGCGAGGCCACAGGCTCTACCGCCACCGACAGAATCGACTTGCCCTGGGTGTGCTTGATGTAGCGCGATACCCCAGTGATGGTGCCGCCGGTACCAACGCCGGCCACCAGCACGTCGACGGCGCCATCGGTGTCGTTCCAGATTTCCGGGCCCGTGGTTTTTTCATGGATGGCCGGGTTGGCCGGGTTGTCGAACTGGCCCGGCAGGAAGTACTTGGCAGGGTCGGAGGCGACGATTTCGTTGGCCTTCTCGATCGCGCCCTTCATGCCCTTGGCAGGCTCGGTCAGCACAATTTCCGCCCCCAGGGCCTTGAGCACCTTGCGTCGCTCCAGGCTCATCGAGGCTGGCATGGTCAGCACCAGCTTGTAGCCACGGGCGGCGGCAACGAAGGCAAGGCCGATGCCGGTGTTACCGGAGGTGGGTTCAACGATGGTCATGCCCGGCTTGAGCTTGCCGCTGCCCTCGGCGTCCCAGACCATGTTCGCGCCGATCCGGCATTTCACCGAATAGCCAGGGTTGCGCCCTTCGACCTTGGCCAGGATGGTCACCCCGCGCGGGGCGATGCGGTTGATCTGCACCAGCGGCGTGTTGCCGATGGAGTGGGCGTTGTCTGCGTAGATACGGCTCATGGCAGCGGTCCTTGAACGAGCGGGAAAGCTTCAAGGGTAAGCCTGCCCCCACAAGGCCGTAAAGCCCGTTCGAACTCCAGCGCGCAGGCTGTGGTCCACCGCACATCCCGCCCCTGGAGAGCCTTCGATGAAAGCCCGCTACCGCTGGCCGCTGCTGGCCCTGGGCAGCCTGGTCGTGCTGCTGGTGGCCCTGCACCTGGCCCTGCCCTACCTGGTGCGCGACTACCTCAACGACAAGCTCGCCGACATGGGCGAATACCGCGGCCAGGTCACCGACGTGGACCTGGCCTGGTGGCGCGGCGCCTACCAGATCAATGGACTGAAGATCGTCAAGGTCAGTGGCAAGGTGCCCGTGCCGTTGCTCGAAGCGCCGTTGATCGACCTGTCGGTGAGCTGGCAGGCGCTGTGGCAGGACCAGGCGGTAGTGGCCGAGGTGACCTTCGTCGAGCCGGTGCTGAACTTCGTCGATGGCGGCAACAAGCAGGCCTCGCAGACCGGCCAGGGCACCGACTGGCGCCAACAGCTGGAAAAACTGCTGCCCATCACCCTCAACGAGGTACGCATCGACAACGGCACCCTGGCCTTTCGCAACTTCACCTCCAAGCCCCCCGTCGAGCTCAAGGCCACCCAGCTTCAGGCCAGCATCCGCAACCTGACCAACGTGCGCGACGCCCAAGGCCGACGCGACGCCAGCTTCGAGGCCAGCGCCCGGCTGCTGGGCGATGCACGGGCCGAAAGCCGCGCCACCTTCGACCCGTTCAGCGACTTCGACGACTTCGAATTCCGCCTTCGCGCCACCAACATCCAGCTGCGCAGCCTCAACGACTTCGCCAGCGCCTACGGCAAGTTCGACTTCAATGCCGGGCATGGCGACGTGGTGATCGAGGCCCAGGCCGAGGGCGGACAGCTCAATGGCTATATCAAGCCGCTGCTGCGCGATGTGGACGTATTCAACTGGCAGCAGGATGTCGAGAACAAGAACAAAGGCTTCTTCCGCTCGGTATGGGAAGCGCTGGTGGGCGCGAGCGAAACGGTGCTCAAGAACCAGCCGAAGAACCAGTTCGCCACCCGCGTGGAACTCAGCGGCAGCGTGCACCAGCAGGACATCAGCGCATTCGAGGCGTTCTTGCAGATCCTGCGCAATGGCTTCGTCCAGGCGTTCAATGCACGCTACGAGCAGCCGGCACCTGATTCCGACTGAAATACAGGTGACGGACCATTCAGGGACTGAATGACGGGTCTGCGTTTCCAGCTTCCAGGGGTCGGGGTATAGTCGCTGACGAATGATAAATATGTGTTCTCAGTACCGGCCCTTTCGCGGGCAAGCCCGCTCCTACACGATCTCTGTAGGAGCGGGCTTGCCCGCGAAGAGGCCGGTATTGGCACCCCGCAGAGGATCCGGTTCATGAAGTTCGAAGGCACCCGCGACTACGTCGCCACAGACGATCTGAAGCTCGCGGTCAACGCAGCGATCACCCTGGAACGTCCGCTGCTGGTCAAGGGCGAGCCAGGCACCGGCAAGACCATGCTCGCCGAGCAACTGGCGGCATCCTTCGGCGCCCGCCTGATCACCTGGCACATCAAGTCCACCACCAAGGCCCACCAAGGCCTCTACGAGTACGACGCGGTCAGCCGCCTGCGCGACTCGCAACTGGGTGTGGACAAGGTCCACGACGTACGCAACTACCTGAAGAAAGGCAAGCTGTGGGAGGCCTTCGAAGCCGATGAGCGGGTGATCCTGCTGATCGACGAAATCGACAAGGCCGACATCGAATTCCCCAACGACCTGTTGCAGGAACTCGACAAGATGGAGTTCTACGTCTACGAAATCGACGAGACCATCAAGGCCAAGCAACGCCCGATCATCATCATCACCTCCAACAATGAAAAAGAGCTGCCCGACGCCTTCCTGCGCCGCTGCTTCTTCCACTACATCGCCTTCCCCGACCGCAGCACCCTGCAGCAGATCGTCGACGTGCACTACCCGAACATCAGCCAGTCGCTGGTCAGCGAGGCGCTAGATGTGTTCTTCGACGTGCGCAAGGTGCCGGGCCTGAAGAAAAAGCCTTCCACCTCCGAATTGGTCGACTGGCTCAAGCTGCTGATGGCCGACAACATCGGTGAGGCGGTATTGCGTGAGCGTGACCCGACCAAGGCCATCCCGCCGCTGGCTGGCGCCCTGGTGAAGAACGAGCAGGATGTGCAACTGCTCGAGCGCCTGGCCTTCATGAGCCGACGCGGTAACCGCTGAGGGGCTGGCCATGTTGCTCAACCTGTTCAACGAAATGCGCGCAGCCAAGGTGCCGGTGTCGGTGCGCGAGCTGCTCGACCTGCACCACGCGCTGCAACGCCACGTGGTGTTCGCCGACATGGACGAGTTCTACTACCTGGCCCGCGCCATCCTGGTGAAGGACGAACGCCACTTCGTTGACCGCGTTGGTTTCAAAGTAGAAGACGGTAAAAAAATTCGTGTCTTCAAGTCGACCCAAAAAGCGGTTGATGCTTGAACACTGCTAGGTAGAAGACCTTGGTGCCAATGTCGATCAGGGGTAGCGC
This sequence comes from Pseudomonas sp. NPDC089554, assembly GCF_050280645.1. Taxonomy (NCBI): domain Bacteria; kingdom Pseudomonadati; phylum Pseudomonadota; class Gammaproteobacteria; order Pseudomonadales; family Pseudomonadaceae; genus Pseudomonas; species Pseudomonas sp. NPDC089554. The sequence goes on along the minus strand of NZ_JBNNVR010000003.1, from coordinate 61 downwards.
CTTGATCGCCGTGGTGCCCTGGGTGAAGAACGCATCCGCTGATTCGAACCGGCCCACGGCG